>CALBHW010000049.1 GCA_937893125.1 uncultured Clostridia bacterium | reverse complement strand
GGAAGTATTTTGTGATTTGTGGCGGAGTTGTTATTGCTATCGGTTTTGTTCTTGAAATAAGAGCAGGCAAAAAAGCAAAAGAAAAAGAAAATAGAAAGAAAAAAGTATCATTATAACAAATTTTTAAAGAGTAACCTTATATGGTTGCTCTTTTTTATCGTACACAGTCGGCGACTAGCCCCACACAGCCCGAAGGAGAAATAGGGTGATTTAATTAACTTTTTTATATGACTAATTTGCGCAAATATATAATTTTCAAAAAGTGACAAAAAAGGACATAAAAAGGTTTGCTTATTTGGGGCGGTTTTATTATAATAGTTGTGTAAAAGGGACAAAATGCTCGCCCTTTTAGACTAAAAGGAGATTTTATGCTTAATTTTTTATGTGAAGCAGGCAATGTCGGTTGGACTATTGCATTGGGTGTTTTGATTGCCCTTATGGTTGTTTATTTGATTTTGGGCACCATAAATAGAAAGAAAAATCAAGAACAAGTTACAAAAATGTTGTCCGAACTCAAAGCGGGCGACAAAGTCGTTACAAATGCGGGGATTTATGGCGAAATTGTTTCTCAAAAAGAGACAAATATGGGCAGAGTTGTAACTATTAAAACTGGCGAAGAAAGTGGAAAACCAAGTTACATAACTGTTAACTCGCAAGTTATTTTGGGAATTGACCAAAAACAAGACCTTTTGCTTGACGAAAACGGCAATGTAATTGAGCCAGAAGAAGCAAAAAAAGATGTTTTAAAGGGCACTGAAAAAGTGGAAGAGAAAAAAGAAGAAGAAAAGCCACAAGAAGAGCCTAAGGAAGAAGTAAAAGAAGAGACTGAAAAGAAAGAAAAGAAGGCTTCAAAAAAAAACAACTTCCAAAAAGACATCAAAAAAGCAAAATAAGGAATAATTTTTGACCTTAAACATTTAAAAAAATAAAACAAATTAACCTTGAAGTAAAGCACTCAATTTTTAGAGTCCGCTTAACTTTTCGGTTAGTTTGTTTTTTTTATTGTTTAAGATAAAATATGTTGATTGTGTTGCTAGTTATGGGCAAATTTGTTAAAATATAGTTGTAAATACAACTGTAGAGTAAGGGGATAATGATATGAAGTTGTCGACGGCGGTTGCTATGAGAATTAGTGATATTTTAAGGGAAAAGAATTTGTCTCAATATAGGTTGGAGCGTAATATTGCTATGCCACATAATACTATGAAAACTTTGATGAGTGAGAGAAATAGAAGCGTAAACCTTAGAACTGTTATGCAAATTATTAAGGGACTTGATATGACGACTGCTGAATTTTTTGATGATCCAATTTTCGAAAGGGATGACTTGGAGTTGTATGAGTAATTTATAGAACGGGCGTTTGCCTGTTTTTTTATTTGCACTAAAAATATAAAAATAGATTTTTTTTAATAAAACATATTTATAGACATATTTTTTCCTTTTTTGGCATAGTTTTTTATATGTGTTGTTAGAAAATTATAAGAAATGTTTTCTTAATTTTCTAATTGAAAAAACTTTGAAGGTGGGAATTATGGAAAATGTTATGTCAAATAAGAAGCAAGGGATTGCGGGAATTGTTAAGGGAGTACTTTTTGCACTTGCGTTAACTGTTATTGCGGTTTTGGTTCTTGCTATTTTGTATAAATTTATAAATATGAGCGACACCGTGATTAAAGTCGCAAATCAAATTATTAAAATCGCGAGCATTGCGCTTGGTGTCAAAATTGCGACAAAAAAAGATAAAAGCAAAGGTCTCTTAAAGGGCGCAATTATTGGGGCTTTGTATACTGTATTGTCTTTCTTTTTGTTCTCGATTTTAGCGTCAAGTTTTTCTTTTACATTAGGGCTCCTTTTTGACATTCTTTTTGCAAGTGTCATAGGACTAATTTTTGGGGTGATTTTTGTGAATGCAAAAAAATAATTAAAGGTAAGACTTTTTCGGAGTTTAAAAAGAGTGCTACTATAAAAGTGGTGCTCTTTTTAATCTTGAAAAATATTTCTGTCCGTTAAAAAAAGTTTTGAAAAAGACAAAAAGTGTGGTAACATATAATTATTATGAGTATAGAAGAAATATCAAAAAAGTACAATATTTCGCCTATTGTGTGCGAACTTTTATCTTCGCGCAAAATTGAGAGCGAAAAAGATTTAAACAAATTTTTAAACCCAGACGACAGCTGTTTTTACGACCCATATAAATTAAAAAATATGGACAAACTTGTAAAAAGAATTAGACAGGCAATGACTAAAAAGGAAAAGGTTTTAATTTTTGGCGACTACGATGTGGACGGCGTCAGTGCGACAGCAATTCTTGTAAAATACTTTATGTCGAAGGATTTTTATGTCGACTACTATCTTCCAAACCGCTATATTGACGGCTATGGGCTGACAATTGATACGGTCAAAATGATAAAAGAAAGGTTTTCGCCTGACCTTATTATCACTGTCGACTGCGGGATTTCGTGCGCAAAAGAAGTAGATTTTGCAAAGACGCTCGGCATAGAAATTGCGGTTACCGACCACCACGACATACCAGATGTTATTCCGAGCGGAATTGTTGTCAACGCAAAACTTGACGGGCAAGAATATCCTTTTAAATATCTTTGCGGGACGGGTCTTGCGTTTAAAATCGTGCAAGCGCTTGAAGGACTCGTTGTTGCAAAAGAATATCTTGGCATAGCGTCCATTGCAACGATTGCTGATATTGTGCCACTTCTTGACGAAAACCGCGCGATTGTTAAAATTGGAATGAGAGATTACGAAAGCAATCTTCCGCTCGGCGTAAAAATGCTTTTTGAGCAAAACAAACTTCCAATGAATGCGTCGTCAACGGACATTGCTTTTCGTTTGGCGCCAAAAATTAACGCGGCGGGAAGAATGGGTGACGCGAGCGTTGCTCTTAACCTATATATAAAGACGGACAAAATTTTACTTAAAAACACAATTGACAAGTTGGAAGAAATGAATGTCGAAAGACAAGCTCTTTGCTCAAAAGTGTATGATGACGCGATTTCTCGCTTAGAAAACATCAACATTTCAAATTACAATGCCATTGTTTTTTCGTCTCCCAACTGGGACAGCGGAATTTTGGGCATTGTTGCGGCAAAACTTGCGAATGAGTTTAATAGGCCGACCGTCCTATTTTCTGAAGTTGACGGATTTTTAAAGGGAAGTGCAAGAAGTGTTGCGGACATTGACATTTATAGCGCTATTTCAAGTCAAAAGGAAGTTTTGGAAACTTTTGGCGGGCATAAAATGGCAGCGGGGCTTACAATAAAAAAATCAAATTTTAACAACTTTTTGACGAATCTAAATGCGTTTTTGTCTCAAAATTATAGCCCAAAGGACTTTATCTCGACAAAAAATTACGATAAGGAGTTAAAACTATCGCAAATTGACCTAAAATTGGTTGAAGATTTGGAAATTTTGGAGCCTTGCGGATGCGATAACCCAAAACCTGTTTTTGACATTGTTCTTCCTGAAACCGCATCAATTTCTACTATGCCAAAACATCCGACACATATCACGATGAATGCCGAAAATTTGAGTATAATTGCTTTTAATAGTTACAAATATTTGTCATTACTTCGAACGACTCAAAATAGACATATGCAAATAGAATTGCAAGAAAACTCTTTTAAAGGAAAGCGAAGTGTTAAGGGAATTGTGAAAGGAATTTCGACAGGCGAAATTGTAAAAGCGCAAGACGGTGACCTTTTACGGGGAATTTATCTTAAACAACTCTTTTTTAATGAAGATAAATACAAGGCGTCACTTTATTTTAAAAAGAATTTAAAAACATTTATTGAAAAAGCAAAAGACGATTATTTTGGCTGGCTTTTTGTGTGTTCGACCTTTGAAAGTTATAACAATTTTTGTAAGTTGCTTGACTATAAAATGTCCCATTATATGTTTGAAATTATTTCAAATAGCGGGCTGAATGCGGTCGTTTTGTCACCAAACAGTTTTAAAAATTTTGGTTCATATAAAAACATTATTTTTGTTGACGCAATTCTTGACAAGGGCTATTTAAGCGAAGTCGGCAAACACACAAATGCAAGACTTTTTGTCCCAAGGGACGCGCGCGCTGATATGAAAATTGTCGACGGGCTTAAATTTGACAGACAAACATTTGCCGATTGTTTTAGGGAACTAAGTGTGTTTTCGTCAAGGCAACTTAATTTTAATAATGATTACGAACTTTATAAACAACTTTTTGCAAGTAAGGAACCAAAACAAAAAAATATGCCTTTTAAGCAATTTGTTTTTTGTTTAAGCGTCTTTATTGACCTTGGAATATTTGAAATTGTGGGCGATTTTGATAGCTTTGTTTTAAAGGAAAATAAAAAGATTTTTAAGAGCCTTGACTCGTCATCAGTTTATAAAAAAGTGGAATTTGTGCAAAAAGCAAGTCAAAAATAGTAAAAAACGCAAATTTTTATTCAAAAAGCATAAAAAAAGGTGCTTTGACCACCAAAATGGTTTGTTTTTACGAGTTGAATTTTTAGCCATTTTATTAAAGTTTTAGCAAAATGTAAAAATAAGTGTCGACTTTTTAAAGATAAACTATTTTTTAAAAAATCAATTTTATTGCAAAAAGCAAAACAATTTTTGTTAAATCAGATAAAAATAGTTGACTTCTTTTGCTAAAAGTAGTAATATATGGGTAACCTAAGACAAGGGGGCTCGTGTTACTCCGATAATTAGCGACCTTCTTTGTTTTATGGAGTTTATTAAAAGGAGTAGAAAAATGGAAAAAGCAAAAAAACAAGAGATTATCAAATCCTTCGGAAGAAACGACAAGGATACAGGTTCAACCGAAGTTCAAATCGCTCTTTTGACTGAAAGAATCAATCATTTGACTGAACATTTGAAGGCTAACCCACAAGACAATCACAGCCGTAGGGGACTTATCAAACTTGTTGGTCAAAGAAAAGGTCTTTTGACATATCTTGAAAATGAAGATATTGAAAAGTACAGGGAACTCAAGAAAGCTCTCAACATAAGATAACTTAATAGCGGGTAAAAAACTTTATTGTAGGTTGTTTTTTGCTCGCTTTTTTGTTTTAAAACCATTAAAAAAAAAGAAGTTTAGTTAGATAAGGAGAAAAAATGGAGAATGTATTTGAGACCACTGTTGGCGGAAGAAAGCTTATCGTCAAAACAGGGAAATACAGCGAACAAGCGAACGGGACTTGTTTGGTAAAATGTGGTGACACGGTTGTTCAATGCAACGTTACAATGGCGGAAAAACCAAGGGACGGGATTGATTTCTTCCCACTTGGGGTTGATTTTGAAGAAAAAATGTATTCGGTAGGGAAAATTCCTGGCGGGTTTAAAAAGAGAGAAGGAAGACCAAGTGACAAGGCTATTTTGACTTCGCGTCTTATTGATAGACCTCTTCGTCCTTTGTTTCCAAAAGGATTTTTCAATGATGTTGCTGTAGTTTGTACAGCCCTTTCTGTCGACCCTGATATTGCGCCAGAACCACTTGCTATGATTGCTTCATCTGTCGCACTTAGCATTTCGGATATTCCTTTTGCGGGCCCAACAGGCAGTGTCGTCGTCGGATGTATCAATGACAAATTTATTATTAACCCTACATTGGAAGAAAAAGAAAAGAGCGATATGCATGTCACCGTTTCTGGAACGCACGACGCAATTTTGATGGTCGAAGCGGGCGCGAAAGAAGTTAGTGAACAAAAAATGCTTGACGCAATTATGTTTGCTCACGAAGAAATAAAGAAACTGGTTGATTTCCAAAACGAAATTGTGAAGAAAATAGGCAAGTCAAAGAGAACGGATATGCCTATATTCCTTCCAAGCGAAGAAGTTGAAAAGGCTGTTAGAGAATACGCGGACAAAAAACTTGATTTTGCGCTTGATACAACGGATAGAGAAACAAGACAAAATAGGCAAGAAGAAGTCGAAAAAGATGTTTATGCTCATTTTGCGGAGGCTCTAAGTGGAAAAGAAGATGAAATCGGCGAAGTTTTATACAAAATGACCAAAGAAAAAGTTAGAGCAAAGATTTTAAGTGACGGAATGAGGCCTGACGGAAGGAAACTTAAAGAAATTCGTCCTATTTGGTGCGAAGTTGGCGTTCTTCCAAGAGTTCACGGAAGTGCTGTCTTTACTCGTGGACAAACTCAAGTTCTTAACTGCTGTACTTTAGGGACATTGGGTGAAGGACAAAAACTCGAAGGACTTGACGATGAAGAGAACAAGCGCTATATTCACCAATACAATATGCCACCATATGCTACTGGCGAAGCAAGGCCTTTGAAGAGCCCTGGTAGGCGTGAAATCGGGCACGGCGCTTTGGCAGAACGCGCACTTGAACCTGTTATTCCAAGTGAAGACGATTTTCCATATGCTTTGCGTCTTGTGAGTGAAGTTTTAAGTTCAAATGGTTCTTCGTCAATGGCTAGTGTTTGCGGTTCTACTTTGTCGCTTATGGATGCTGGCGTTCAAATTAAAGCACCAGTTGCGGGTATTGCGATGGGGCTTATCAAGGACACAAACAGTAAAAAAGTTGCTGTTTTGAGTGATATACAAGGGCTTGAAGACTTCCTTGGTGATATGGACTTTAAGGTTGCTGGAACGGAAAAAGGTATCACAGCTATCCAAATGGATATTAAAATTAAAGGGATTGATAAGGAAATTTTGACGACCGCTCTTAACCAAGCAAGAGAAGGCAGAATGCACATTTTGGGGATTATGCTTGATACTATTGCTGAACCAAGAAAAGAACTTAGCAAGTTTGCTCCAAAAATTATTAGTTTTAACATTGACCCAGAAAAAATTGGCGATGTTATTGGCTCTGGCGGAAAGGTTATAAACAAAATTATTGACGAAACAGGTGTTAAAATTGATATTGACGACGACGGAAAAGTGTTGATTGCAAGCGTCGATAGCGATAAAGCACAAAGAGCGAAAGAAATCATTTTAAGCATTGTAGGCAACATTGAAGTCGGTGCAACATATGTCGGAAAAGTAGTAAGAACAATGCAATTTGGTGCATTTGTTGAGCTTACGCCTTCAAAAGACGGAATGATTCACATTTCAAAATTGTCCGATAAGAGAGTTGAAAAGGTAACTGATGTTGTAAATATCGGTGATACAGTTAAGGTCGAGGTTATAAAAGTTGATAATACTGGAAGAGTCGACTTAAAACTACTTGAAAAGATAAAATAATTTATTAAAACAACAAATTTTAATTAGTTATTACTAAAAATAATTTCGTATATATTGTATAATTATATAGAAAATTAGTATTTACTGTCTATAAACTAATGAATATTTGGATAAATTATTCAAAATTATTCAAAAATATTTTTAATTAAATAAAAATAATGATAAAAAATCATCTTGTTAATGCAAGGTGGTTTTTTTATACAAAAAATGCTGTTTTTTAGGCTTTTTTGTGCAAATTGGTGTATTTTTATGCCAAATTGTGTCGAAATATGTCGAAAAGTGTAAAAATATGTGAAAATTTGTCCTTCTAAATTCACTAATTTTTTCGTCCAAAATATAGCAAAAATTTAGGTGAAAAAATGGTTTTTCAAAAATTTTTAAAAAAAATAGAGAGTAAATGTTGTGTTTTAAAAATCTCGGTGATAAAACCAAAATGAGCATGTTCAAAAACCCAAAAAAATTTTTGGTTACTTTTAATTTTGTGACAAGTATTGTCAACATTTGTGTTGTAAATTGTATTCGTAAAGTCTAAAGGATTTTCAAAAAAAGGGGATTTATAAAATGCAAAATTTATTATCAATTCAAGAAAAAATTTTACGCAGTCCTAGCCAAGTCGCAAAGAAAATGTGCAAAACGGTGCTAAGTGTATATAACCTTTTGCCATATGTTACAAGCGCTCTTGATAATCTAATTATGAAAAAAGCGGAATCATCAATGTACTTGGCTGTGGGACAAACGGTAGAAAATTATGCGGGTGAAATTCTATCTCTGACCGATCAAAAGGTTAGTCTTATCAATTTAAAAGTTTTAATAGATGATTCTCTAAGTGAACTTAAAGAAAACGAAGCAAGAATTTTACTTCTTAGATTCGTTGATAATGTAAAATGTGAAGATTGTTTAAGTATCCTAAATATGGATAAACGCACATTTTTTAGAAAGCTTGCTGTTGCTTTACAATCATTCTATAAGGTCTTTAATTTTAAACTTCTTCAACAAAAGCTCGCAAAACAAGGCATACTCGGACAAATGGACGATGTCTTTATAAAAGTGGAAAAATTTGTCGATAACGGCGGAGATATTACAAAAAACCGAGATTGTATATGCGGACTGATTTTAAATAATTTAAGGCGAGTGTGTAGATAGTTTCAAAAGTAGTTTGGTTTAATAAAATCTAATCAATTATTTTAGACTGCCAAAAAATAATAGGCAAAATATTAAATTTTTACTGTTTGGTTGATTTGTTTTAGTTTTGTATGTTTTTTGATTTTTTTGTTAAGTCTAGAAATTATCGTCGGGATAACTCTCAATTCTTTTGATTGCTGTTCTGGTTTGGCGTTTCAAAGGCGGGGCGTCTTTGGGTGGTGATTTATGTTTTTTAAACGGTAGACGCCCCGTGAAAGCGGGTTTGAAAGCGAGAAAAAGTAGAAAAACAGCGGGGAGAAGAACAAGTAAAAGAAGGGCAATTTTAACACTTGGTGTTAAGTCGACTAGGCTATATAAATAGTCGTTGTCACTTTCATTAAATGGACTTGTTGCTCTTGTGACAACTTCATTATTTGGAACAATAGCCGTGTTCATTTCGCAAAGCCCAGCGTAAAAGTAGCCCATCACACCTTGTTTTGTCTTTCCAAAAATCCAACTATTTCCGCGTCCTATTGTTTTTTCTTCGCCTAAAATGGTGCCGTAATATGATATTTCTTCGTATTTTTCAACAGTCGTAAGTGCTTTGCCTTTGCTTGTTGGGCTGTCCATAACGGTCGTGCCGTCGGTTGTAAACACATAAAAAGTTGCATTTGTAAGATAAGGCATTTCAGGCGTTTCATTGACGGGCATTACTTGTTCTTTTAAGATAAACCCAACAACATCTTGATATTGTGCTTTATATAAAAGTGAATTGTAATTTGATAAAAGAAGAACAAAATAACTGCTTGGGATTTCAAAATAAGCATTTTCATTTATCGCATTTGGCGACTTATAAAGGTTTACTCCACTACTTTCGACTTTTGCATAAATAAAGGTCGTTAGTTTAGCACTAGCAACGGTTGAAACGCAAAAGCAAGGGATAGAAAGTGCGCAAAGCAAGGCAAAAATTATAAAAAACGTGATTTTTCTTGCCAATTTCATAAATTTTCTTAAAACGCTCCTTTTAATCAATAATAATACCTTTTTAATCAAGAAAAAGAGTAGTTTTTATCAAAAAAACAAGTTTTTTGGCTTATTTATGATTCAATTATTACCAGTTTAAAACATTTTAATAAGAAGGATAATTATGTCTCAAAAAAAATTGGTTCAAAAACTTAAAAATGTTTGCGACGAAATTTCAAAGCGAAAAGATGCGGATAAACTTTTGAATTATAATACTGGCGCAATTGTTCATAAAAAACAACTTGCATTTCACAAATGCGACAAAAGAAATCGTTGGGTGTTTGGTGGAAATAGAACAGGGAAAACGGAATGTGGTGCGGTTGAAGTCGTGTATCTAGCACGCGGGGTTCATCCTTTTAAAGAAAACAAAAAGGACACTGTGGGCTGGGTTGTGAGTTTATCTCGCCAAGTTCAAAGGGATGTCGCGCAAAAGAAAATTTTGAGTTACCTTAGCCCTTACTATATTGAAGATGTTGTAATGCAGAGTGGCAGGAAAGACTATCCCGAAGGCGGTGTAATTGACTACATAAAAGTTAAAAATGTTTTTGGCGGGACATCAATAATCGGTTTTAAAAGTTGTGACCAAGGTAGAGAAAAATTCCAAGGTGCTAGTTTAGATTATGTTTGGTTCGATGAAGAGCCGACTGAAGAAAT
Source organism: uncultured Clostridia bacterium (assembly GCA_937893125.1). Lineage (GTDB taxonomy): Bacteria > Bacillota > Clostridia > Christensenellales > UBA1242 > UBA7862. Next base: position 24,417 of record CALBHW010000049.1, on the reverse strand, counting down.
TTATCTAGAATGTCGAATGCGTGTTTTAGATAAAAAAGGACAGATTTTTGGGACAATGACTCCACTTAAAGGTTTAACTTGGGTGTATGATGAAATTTATTTAAACTCCAACAATAGCCCCGAAGTTTGGTACGAAACTATGGAGTGGGCGGACAATCCCTTTCTTGACCCCAAAGAAGTATCATTTTTTGAAGAATCACTTTCTGAAGAAGATTTGGAAAGTAGAAAGTATGGACGCTTTTTTGACGCAAACGGGCTTGTATATAAGGAATTTGATGAAAGAGTTAATGTTATTGACCCATTTGATGTTCCAAAAGACTGGTATGACAATATCTCTATCGACCCTGGGCTCAACAATCCGCTTTCGTGCCATTGGTATGCGGTCGACTACGACGGAAATGTTTATGTTATTGATGAGCATTTTGAAAAGAATAAGGATATTGATTATCATTCAAGTAAAATCAGAGCAAAGTGTGAGCGTCTTGAATGGCCAACTGACGGGCGCGGGAATTATTCAGCACTTATAGATAGCGCAGCAGGACAACATACGTTAAATGGTTCAAAAAGTGTGGCGGAACTATTTTACGAGCGTGGAATAAATGTTAATACAAAAGTAAACAAGGATTTATTCTCTGGAATTTCAGTTGTCAAAAGTTACTTAAAAAACTCTCTTGGTGAAAGTCGACTTTTTATATTTAGAAATTGTCCAAACCTTATTCGCGAACTTAAAAGTTATTTTTGGGGTGATGGCGATAATCCAATAAAACGGGATGACCACGCTCTTGACGAATTAAGGTACTATCTTATGACAAAACCAGTTGCACATTTGAGACCCAAAACAACAATTCAAAAGCATAAGGATAGGTTGATCAGGAAAATAAATCTTGCGAGAAAAAGTTTTGATTGAAAATGCTTTAAAGGTCAAGAAAGGTCAGATATTTTTACAAAAAACATTAAAAAAGTGGTCAAAAATAGGCTAAAAACGAGAAATTAGGGAGTTGAATGAAACAAAATGGAAAATAAATTGAGTGATGACCTTGCTTTCTGTGCTTTAAAAAATTTGATTGAAGGCGCAACAACTGTTGAAGAAATAGAAGAATATGTTATTGATGACAACAAAAAATTGATTTTAAAAGGGACAAAGAAGGTAATAAAGAAACTTCCTCCAGACCTAAGCGCAATCAAGACTGTTTTGTCAATGGACGGGGTGGATGATTTAAAAAGTTTAAGTGATGAAGAACTTGAAAAGGAAAAACAAAAGCTTTTGAAACAACTTTTAGACGAGCAAAAAGCGGATAATAAATAAATTGTTTTAAATTAAATAAGAAGGAGAAAAAATGAAGAAAAAGAAAGATGATTTTATAGAGGATCTTGTTGTTTCTGTTAAGGAAGATTTTTTAAACAGGCAAAAAGAACGCAAGCCCTTTGAAAGTGTGTGGCGCTTAAATAACAACTTTTTGTCGGGCAGCCAATATGTGGGAATTGACACATTAAATGACCTTAGAGAAGACGATAAAATTTATTTTTGGCAAGAAAGAAAAGTTTATAATCACATTGCGCCTATCGTCGAACAGCGTCTTGCAAAACTCAACGCGATTAAGCCTGTAATGGATATAATGGCGGGAAGTTCCAATGAGGACGACCAAAAAGTTGCAAGCCTTTCGCAAGATATTTTACGAAGCGCGTATGAAAAACTTAATCTTGGTCAAATCATTTCAAAAGCAACTGTTTGGAGTGAAATCGCGGGAACAAGTTTTTATAAAATTGCTTGGAATGGCTTATCGGGTAAAAAGATTTATGATAAAGACGGCAAACTTGTTTATGAAGGCGAGGTGGAAGTTACTGCTTTGTCTCCTTTTGAAATCTATCCTGACAACAACTATGCAGAAGATATTGACGAATGTGAGAGCATTATTCACGCAAAAGCGTACAGTGTTAAGGCAATAAAAAATATTTGGGGTGTTGATGTTAAGGGAACAGAAGTTGATGTCTTTGACGCGTCGACGAGTTTGAACCCAGTTAAGCAAAAAAATCAAGCAATTGTTATCGAAAAATATGAAAGTCCAAGCGTAGAATATCCAGACGGCAGGCTTATTATTGTATGTGACGACAAACTTTTATACATGGGAGAACTCCCTTACATAAATGGCACTGATGGCAAAAGGGGATTTCCTTTTGTAAAGCAAGTTTGTATGCGTATACCGAACTGCTTTTGGGGAAGAAGCGTAATTGAGAAGCTTATTCCTGTTCAACGTGCATATAATGCCGTTAAAAATAGAAAACACGAATTTCTAAACCGCCTTTCAATGGGGGTACTGACTGTGGAGGACGGAAGCGTCGACATCGATGACCTTGCGCAGGAGGGGCTTCAACCTGGAAAAATTATCGTTTACAAGCAAGGCGCCGAACCACCAAAATTCTTGGGTGGGGACAGCCTTCCAAATGATTTTGACACAGAAGAAGAAAATTTGCTTAAAGAATTTAGCGAAATAAGTGGAGTAACAAACATTTTGTCTAACCAATTTAGCGCAAACTCTCTTAGCGGAACGGCTCTTGAACTTTTGATTGAGCAAGATACATCAAGGCTTAGTTCTAGTGTTGATGAAATTGATAGTGCCGTTAAAGCGGTCGCAAAAATGATTTTGAGATTGTACAAGCAATTTGCCGTTATGCCAAGACTACTTAAAATTGCAAATAAAGTAGGCAAAAATGACCTTGTTTACTTCAAAAATACAGATTTGGGGGTTGAAGATGTTGTGTTTACGACTGATTCAACTTTGTCAGAAAGTTTGACTTCAAAAAGAGAACATATCTTAAAACTTCTATCGGCGGATGTGCTGCGTGATAAAGACGGGAATATTGATGATGAAATAAAACGCAAGATTTTGGAAGTTTTTGGGATGAATTTTTCACTTCCCAACAACGAAGTCCAAAAGCGTGACTAATGGGTTTTTGAACAAGAAATATAAAAAATACAAAAAAATCAATAAAAAATACAATAAAACACATTAAATTTGTAAAATGTAAACAAAAAAAATGTGAGAGTTTTAAAATCAATAAAAATAAAAAATATAATCAAAAATATAAAAATTTAAGGAGAAAAATATTATGGAAGAAAAAATGGAACAACTGGAATCGACGGAAATTACGAGCGAAACTGGCTCCATTCTGGGTAAGTTTAAGGACGCGCAAGCGCTTCTTGACGCCTACAATAATTTGCAAAGCGACTACACTAAAAAGTGTCAAGCATTGTCGGCTTTGCAAAAAAATCTCAAGGAAAATGAAGATGAAAATCCTTCACCCGAGAGTGAAAAAGAAGAGTTATCTAGTGAAGATAGGATAAAACTTCTTCAAGACTATGTCTACAACAACTCTGATCTACGAGACAAACTTTTGGCAAAATATTTTGATGATATTATTCTTCCAAAAAGTCCAAAACTAATTGGAAGTGATAGGGGAAGTGATACGGTGATTAGCCCTGTGTCAAGACCAAAATCCTTGGAAGATGCAGAGAGAATTGTTAAGGATATGTTAAAATAATGCAAGAAAATTGGCAATTTGGGTGAAATTAGAGCACGTTATTTAGGCTAGAAATTTCTTGTACAATATCTTCAAAAATAAAAAAAAATGTTAAAAAAGCTTAAAAATAAGCAATTTTTTAAAAAACTAAAATAATAAAAGGAAAAAATAAAATGGTAACATTAGAATCAGCACAAAATGCTTTAAAATCAGTTTATCTTGGAGTTTTGAGTGAACAACTCAACATAAAATCAAATGCTTTTTTGTCAAAAATTAAGCAAAGTAGCAAGGACGTTTACGGAAAGGAAATTATTAAACTTGCACCTTATGGACTTAATGGCGGAATTTGCGCGTCGAGCGAAACAGGCACATTGCCAACCGCTTCTTCTCACAAATTTTTGCAATTCAAGAGCGGACTTAAAAACCTTTATGGCACAATTTCTATTTCGGACAAGGCCATTAGGGCGAGTATGTCCGATAGTGGCGCGTTTGTTAATCTTTTGAGTGACGAAATGGAAAGCCTTATTAAATCAAGCGCTTTCAATCTTGGTCGTATGCTTTATGGCGATGGAACAGGGCTTCTTGCAACTGTAAGTGTTGCAAATTCTAAGACGACTCTTAGTAGCGTTAAGAACCTTGTTGAAGGAATGAAGGTCGACATTTATGCGTCTGCTGGCACTGTCTCTAAGAGTGGGCTAGTTGTAACTTATGTTGATAGAACAAATAAAACTGTCACTTTTAACGAATCATATACTTTTGCTGACGGCGACAAAATCTATGCTTGCGGTTCAAAAGATAATGAAATTACTGGCATAAAGAGACTTTTTGATAAGACAGAAGCAAACAAGATGCTTTATGGTGTTGATAGAACAAGTTATGCTTGGCTCTATCCATATGTTCAAGCGCCAACAACGGCGGTTGACATCTCGGATACTCTTATCCAAACTGCTCTTAATTCAATCGAAGAAGAGACTGGGGAACAAGTAGATTTTATCGCTGTCGCTGGCGACGTTAGAACTGCATATCAAAAATATTTGTCAACTAATAGACGTAATATTGATATGGAAGTTTTGGCTGGCGGTTACAAAGCAATGACATATTCGGGCATTCCTGTCGTTTATGAAAGATTTGTTGATGACGGCACAATGTACCTTCTTAATTCAAAAGACTTTATTTTGCACCAACTTTGCGATTGGGAATGGCTTGAAACAGAAAACGGAAGCATTCTTATCCCATCTGCTACAACTCCAACATATTCTGCAACTCTTGTAAAATATGCTGAACTTATTTGTGATAGACCTGGTGCACAAGGCAAAATTTCTAATATTAAGAACTCCTAAACAAACCATCTTTTTGAAGTAAAAGAATGGAAAATTATGCTTTTTTCATAAATTTTTAAGTAAAAAACAATAAAAAGTCTAGAAAATTGCCAATTTGGCGAAGAAAATAACTCAAATTGGCAAAAAACTAGGCTGTTTTAAGAATTTTTTGGTAAAAAAGCCTCGTTTTTAATAAAATTGTGGCTCTTTTTATTATAAAAAAGCAAAAATAGCTACATTTTTGACGCTTTTACGTAAAAATACGGTTAAAACCCTTGAAATGTCAGATAATGTTGTTTATTTAAAAAATAACATAAATACAACCAAAATTTCACCAAAAAAAAGGAAAAAATATGAAAAAATATGGAATAAACAATGATTTATACAACATATCAAATAGGCTTAAAAATGTCGATAGACAGTACAAAATAGTATATAATCGCGACAAAAAGTGCTTCGAAGTGTACATAAATGATGATTTTTGTTTTAAAATTGGTGAAAAATTAAACAATTTGGCATTAAAGAAGGCTTATGAGACACATATTCGACGTAAGGGGACTATTTTAGAAAAAATGGAGCGTGAAAATGCCTATTTAAAGAAACTAGAAGAAGAAAATGTAGCAAAAAAAGCAAAGTTTGACTTAAAGAATATGATTGATTATGCTTCAAAAACGGGGAAAAATGAAAATTTTTATAACATAAATTCGACCAAATGGTTTTAAAAGGAGATAAAATGACTGTATTAGAATTGCTAAAAATTGCAAGTAATTATTTGGCTATTGATAAGGAATTGAGTGTTTTTTTTGACGAATCGAGTGACGCAAGCAGTGCAACGGACGAAGCGAAAGCAAAATTTTCTAAGTTGCTCCTTAGTTTTAATAACATTATAAATGAAATCGCTCTTTCAAAAATGCCACCTACAAAAGTTATTGCTGTTGCAAGTAATCTTGGTACAAACGAGGTTGATTTGAGTGATAAAGGGTGCAATAAAATTAAAAGCGTTCGCACAAAAAACGGCGAAGCCTTAACTTTTTTGCAATCTGGCTCAAACGTTGTTTTCGACTCGTTGTATGGTGGAAAGGTTTACATAGAATTTTCTTACATTCCAAGCATCTATAAAGCGGATGACAATTTGGATATTTTTCAAAACATCGGGAAACGACTTTTGGCTATTGGAATCGCGAGCGAATACTATTATTTAGACGAAATTTTTGATGATGCAAAACTTTTAAGAGAGGAATTTGAAAAGGGACTACAATCTGTTTGTAGTAAAAACAAATCAATGCCAAGGAGAGAATTTGTATGAACTATAAGGAAAAACAAGTTGTTTATCTTGATTTTGCCGAAAATTTCAATTCAGATGATAGTGAGTACATTGTCGGGAAAAATTGCACAATGCGTTACAATACAAAAACTGTGGGCGGACATCTCGTGGAAGGGCAGGGACTGAAAAATTTGATTCTACCTTTTTTCTACCCAGCAGTTCCTGACGAAAACGAAATGGTGCCACAAACTATCACTTTTGTTAAGTTGTGGTATTATACTTTCTATAGTCTGATAGACAAAAAACAGAAATATCTTGCGGTTGCGCTTGGAAATGACAATTATTTGTACTATTCCAATCTTCATGTCCATAATGGGACATTTCATAAAATGCCAGGGTGTTCGGCATTATCTTCAGTTCCAGACGCGATAAATTTTATGGTTGGAACGGATAGTGTTATTGGTTTTGCGTCTGAAACGGACAATCTTCTTGTGTGGTACTGCGACGCGAACCCTTATCTTGTCAAAACGACACCAAGGTTTAGGTCTATTTGTTTGCATAATGATAGGCTTTTTGCAATCGACGCCGATAATGACAACATCGTAAGATATAGTGCAACATTTAACCCTCTTGATTGGACAAAAGATATTTCTTCGAGCGAAGATGCTGACAGCATTGTTTTAAACGACTATAAAAGCAGTTTAAGAAAATTACTTTCTTTTAAGGAATCGGTCTATGTTTTTCAAGATTACGGAATTTCGAAAATTTCAGGATACAGTTTAACTAAAAAGTTTTATAGCACAAATATTTATACAACTACGAGCAAAATTTATACAGATACCGCATGTGTTTGTGGCGAATATATTTACTTCTTGCAAGAAGACGGGATTTATAGGCTTGACGGAATTGATATTCAAAAGGTTGACTTTAAATTAAATAGTCTATTTGGGTTGTCACAAGACGACGCAAATAGTTGCTATTTTGACGGAAAATATTATCTTGCTTGCAAACTTGATTTTAAAGACGGCGAGAGTTCAACACACAACAATGCTTTAATTGAATTCGACTTTGAGAAGAAGCATTTTAATATAATTAAAGGTGTTGATATCGTGTCGATGCTTCCAATAAATATTCCTGCTGTTCATAAAATAATCATTGCAAGACGAGATAAAAATATTCTGTACGAGTTAAGTGACGAATCAAAAATTGACTCCATTTCATCTTTAAAATTATGGCGAAGTGGGGTGATGACTCTTGGCGCAATTGATGACAAAAAGATTATAAAAGAAATAAATATTTACTCAAAATACGACTGCACTATAAACATAATTTCTAATGACAAAAGCGCAAAAATTGAGGTCAAGGGGAAAGATAAAATGCAACACGTTCCAGTAAATCTTGTGGGAAAAGAGTTTAAGTTGGAAATTGTTTCAAACAATGACAAAATGCTTATAAAATATCTTCAACTAAAATATGTGTTGTAATTTTGTGACCTATTATAAAGGTTTTTATATGCGCAAAAAAAGGTTAAACATTTTTTGTGAAAATATATCATAAAACGGCAACAAAATTATGGTTTTACAAAATGACAAAGATTCATATGTATGGGTTTTTGACTAGTTAAAATGTGCTTTTACCCTAAAAAATGGTAAATTTTGTGCCAGTACTATGCAAAGTAGCGAATAAAGCATTTATTGGTGGAGTTCTATCGGGATGCTTGTATTTCTACTAAACTAATGATTACTTAGATTAGTGATGTGGTAATTATGTTGTAAATTTGTGTAAGGCAATTTGATTTGTGAACGAAGTAAGTAAAGTTTTTATACATTGCTTTTTGCATTCTTATTACATTTTTAAGGGAATTACAATTAAATAGTCAAAAATTTAAGCCCAAAAAGGAGATAAAATGATAAATGAACAAAGAAAAAATAAAAGAAAAGGACATCAAAGAAGGGTTTAAGGAACTTCTGACGAAACTCGGATTATACTGATATGTGGGAAGAAATCTTTAGCCAAGCAACCGCAAATGGTATTTGGGCAATGCTTTTTGTGGGACTTTTGTTCTTTATATTATCCGATAGTGCAAGACGAGAAAAAAAGTATCAAGAGACCATTTCAAAACTGAATACTCATCTCGATTGCGTGGAGGACATAAGAGACGAAATAAAAGAAATAAGAACTTCACTTATTAAAAAAGGGGGAGTGAAAAGTTGAAGAAAAAAGAAATTCTACCACAAGATATGGAAGCTGTGGACGCAGAAAAGGCAAAAAAACAAACAAGGAAAAGAAAAGTTGATGTTCTATCAGTAAATCTTTTTCCAAACGACGATGACGACTTTTTGAAAAAACAAAACGAGATGTTTTTGTCTGAAGATGAAAAGGAAAATAAATCAAGTGAAAACTCTTTAAATGTTGAAACAGAACAAGAGGAAAAAACTAAGTCAATCAATATTAGAAGTCTATCATTTTGGATTGGCGCAGTGGCGGTTGGGCTTGGGGCGCTTGAAGCAATTTTGATTTGGTTTAATGTGAAAGTTGAAGTTAATCTTCTCGTCGAAGGCATCTCGACTGTGCTTTTTACGCTGGTTTGTTTGGGTGTTTTAAAAACAAACAATAAGAAACTAGTCAAAGGCGATATTAAGTCTGACATTGAAGAAAAAATGAAAGATGAAAAGAAAGATAAAGAGTCAAAGGATGAAGAATAGCCTGATTTTTGCATAAATTTTGTGACTTTTGAGATGAAAGGCTGTTTTAAAATAAAAAATTGACATTTTTGTCTTTTTTAAGATAAAAAAAGGGAATAGTTGAGTTTAAAACTTATCTATTCCTTTTTTTGTTTACATATTAAAAAATTAAGATGAAAACGCTTTTAAATTACATTCTAGTTGTTTTTTATACTTTTTAATGCAAATTTGTTTGAGTCCCTTAATTTACTTGATTTATTTTTTGATATATATATAATAATATAAGATAGATTTTTGTCGTGCGAATTTTTGTTTCGCCGTGTGATTTTTTTGCGAAAGGGTGATTAAAAATGATTTTTAGAAACACTTTTAGGTTGTTATTTAGCAATTTTTCCAATGTTTGGAAAGTGCTTGTTTATTATTGCATTTGCATTATTTTGACGTTTTGCGTTTGTGGCGCGCTTGCTTATCCTATCATTGTGAAAATGTCGGATGCAAATGTTTTTCAAAATTTTGCTGAGGCAGTGAACGGTATTTTTGCGTCGTCGCCAGAATTAACTGCGACTAGATTTCAAAGCGTGACAAATACGGCATGGTCGATTTTGTCGGGCTCAAAACATTTGCTCGCAAATTATATTATTGTTAGTATTTGGATGCTTGTTGTTTTTCCTTTCACACTTGATTTGGCGCAACTTCCAATGGGGGAAGTTTTGTACGGCTATATGACAAGTCAAACAAAATATGGTTTTACGGGAAGATTTATCAAGACCATTGGCAAAAGTGCTGAATATAGTATAATTAGACTTCTTGTAACTTTGCCTTTCAATATTGCTGGAATTGCAATAGTATACTTTATGGTCAAACTCGCAACTTTTGGTAACCCACTTTTCATTATTCTTGATATTTTGCTTCTTTCGCTTTTGTTTGTCGTGAGCGCTTTAAAATACACCCTATTTTCGTGTTGGATGCCAGCAATTTCGGTTCTTGATTTGAATGTTTTTGAGGCGCTTAGTTTGAATTTTAGATGTGTCGCAAGGCGTTTTGCTAGCATTTTTTCGACTGGTTTGTTACTTGTTTTGATCGCATTTGTGTTTAATTTAATTTTTGGCGTTTTCTCGTTTACGGTTTCATTTGTAGTATCGCTTCCACTAACGGCGTTCGTGTTTGTTATCTTCCAAATGGTGAGCTTTTTCTCTGCACAAGGAATGCGTTTTTATGTTTATCCAGACCTTTTTATATCGCCAAAAACTTTCGAAGAATCACTAAATGTTGACAACGCAAAATACATTATTTAACGAAAAAGTCTTGACAAGTAGGGTAAAATTGGATAAAATCCTTTAAGGATAAAAACTTTTGGATAAGAGTCAAAAGTAAAAACATTTGTATTTTTAAAGACAAATGCAGATATACTTAATTATGGAAATATGCAAAAACAAATATTAAAGATTTGTTTATTTTTGTGTATGCAACATTGATTTTAATAGTTTTTTGTAAATAATTTTAAAAGGTGGGCGCATTCATTTGCGTTCCGCAAAATGCAATTTGCCTTCAAAATAGGCAAATTGCAAAAATTTAAACTTGCGTTTAAATTTTGAATGCTCCCACACTACTACTAACCACTACTACTAACCACTACTACTAACCACTATTGGTTAACTGGTGTTAGTGAAGTAGATTTTTAATTACAAGAATATAACTTTGTTTACAAAAAGACTTTAATATAAGACAAATTGAAAAAAAATAAAAGGAAAATAATATGGAAGAAAATAAAAAACAATTTTGGGTTCCAAGTATGGACACCAAGCGAACTTCATATAACGCAGGTGCAAAAAAAACAAATTCAAACCAAAAAAAGGATGTTCAAAACAAGAGTAAGCCTATAAGGAGCAGAAATACCCCTAAAAGTGCTAAATTAAGTGACAATTCTCAAGAAAAGGCTAAAAAAGTTGTTAATTTAGCAAAAGGGAATTCTGGGGTAAAAAAACAAGTTAAGGCTCAAAATGTCAAGGCAAATACCACTAAAAAACAACCTAAAAAGACGACAAATGAACCTAAAAATGAAAAGGGTAAGAAAGTTGTTTTAGAAAAAGCAACAAAAAAAGTTGCGAACAAAGCGTCTAAAAAAGGTATGAATTCGTCTACGAAACGAACGGCTGGGGATTTGAAATTAACAGCAGAACAAAAAGCATCGCTTAAAGTTTTAAGCGAAAGAAATCAAAACAAAATTATTGCTAATGAGCTTTTAAGCGACAACTCGACTGCTGGGCGCGTGGGGAGAGATTTAACCGCAAAAAAGCAAATCCCTGACCTAGGAAAATCCAATTTGCGTATCACATTTATTGGCGGAATAGGCGAAATCGGTAAAAATATGACTTTGCTTGAATACGGCGATGATATGATTATGATTGATGCTGGACAATCTTTTGCGGATGAAACGGCGCCTGGGATTGACTCTGTTGTGCAAGATTTGACTTATCTTGAAGCAAATAAAAATAAACTTCGCGCAATTTTTATTACTCACGGACATGAGGACCATATCGGCGGACTTTGGTACGCACTTAAAACTGTTAAAGCCCCAATTTACGGCTCGGCAGTTTCTTTGGGACTCATTGAAGGAAAACTTGCGGAAGCCAAGGAGCTTGACGGAACAGTTTTAAAATGTGTTAAGCCTGGGGCAACGGTCAGTGCGGGAAAATTTAAAGTTGAATTCGTTTCGATGACGCACTCCATTCCTGGGGCGTTTGGGCTTGCAATAACTACGCCAGTTGGAACAATTTTTCACACGGGCGATTTTAAAATTGACGCAACACCAATCGGAAATGACTATTGCGACCTAAAACGCATTGCAGAACTCGGCAAAAAAGGCGTTTTGCTACTTATGAGCGATAGCACAAATGTTGAAAGACAAGGTTTTTCGCTTAGCGAGTCGGTTGTTGGGAAAACCTTTAAGCAACTTATCAGTAGTTACAAAAACCAAAGAATTATCATAGCGACCTTTGCTTCAAACATTCATAGGTTACAACAAATAGCAGACTACGCAAAAGAATATCATAGAAAGATTACTTTTACGGGTAGAAGTATGATAAATGTTACCGAAATGGCGATGAAAATTGGTGAACTTCACTGCGATAGGGACTTGATTGTCGACATTGATAAAATCGACAAGTATGCGGACAATGAAATCATTATTGTTTCTACGGGGTCGCAAGGGGAAGTTATGAGTGCACTCAACCGTATGGCGCTTGACGATTATCCAAAAGTTAAACTTGGGGACAATGATGTTGTTATTTTGTCGTCGTCACCAATTCCTGGAAATGAAAAGCAAATAAATAATCTAATTAACCAACTTTATAGAAAAAATTGTAAGATTATTTACAACGAAATAGCCGAAGTTCACGCATCGGGGCACGCGTACAAAGAAGAATTGAAGATTATAATGTCGCTTGTTAGACCAACATTCTTTATTCCTGTTCACGGCGAATATAGGCACCTTAAAAATCAACAACTTTTGGCAAAAGAAATGGGCATTCCAGAAAGAAATGTCATTATTCCAGAACTCGGAATGCAAGTCGAAGTCGGAAAAGATTTTATTAAGGTGGCGGGACAAGTTCCCGCGGGCGATGTCTTAATTGACGGAACGGGACGCGGTGACAAGGACAGCGATGTAATAAGGGATAGGTTGTATCTTGCAAAGGAAGGAATGTGTGTCGTTGTTGTCAAAATCGACGAAAATTCAAAGCGACTTGTCGCAAGGCCAAGGATTTTCTCTCGTGGGTTTATTTACAAGGACGAACTCAGCGAAATATTGTCAGGTTCGCAAGACTACATTATGACGCAACTCGATTTGGTTGATTTGAAATCTTTTGAAAGTACAAGAGAAATGGAAGCTTACATTAAAAAGATTGCGCTTGCATATTTCTCAAAACACACAAAAAGGCGTCCTATGATTGTTCCAATAGTTGTCGAAGTATAAGGCTACTCTAAACATTTGGTTTACTATTAAATTTTTCCTTATATTTTAATTGTTGTAGAAGTTTAGACTATTACGAAAGGATATTTCTTATTTTGACAATATGTGCTTACTAGGATACTTTTTCTCTTGACAAATCGGCAAAAAAGAATATAATATTCGTATCCTAGGTGGACAGGTGGTCGCAAGCCAAATGTGGTGTTTGGTTTGAGGAAAGTCCGAGCTTCATTGGACTAGGGTGCTGAGCAACTCTCAGTGGAGGCGACTCTAAGGAAAGTGCAACAGAAATAAACTACGGCGTCTAACATTTGTTATGAAAAAGTGTTTACACGTTCGCCTTAATAGTGCAGTGCACATAGTTAAGGACGTAGCAAATTGCCGTAAAAGGTGGAAAGGCGGGGTAAGAGCCCACCGAGAGATTGGTGACAATCTTTGCCATGTAAACCCCACCCGAAGCAAGATTAAAAAAGGACATATGGCGTAGTCCTGCTGTCCTTTTAAAAGTATCGCTTGAGCATATTGGCAACAATAGGCCTAGATAGATGACCACTTAATACAGAACTCGGCTTATAGTCCACGCTAGTTAAATATCTCCTAGTTTTATACTGGGAGATATTTTTTGTATTATCGGAATTTTTGTTGGGAAGTGCGTATTCCTTCAAAACTGATGATTACTTAAACTTGTGATATCATAACTTGTTTGTGGCTTTGCGTTAGTCAAATTGATTTGTGAATAGGACGCAACTTTATATAGTTTTCTCGAGAAGAGTGCTAATAAATAAATTAAAAATGGTCTACCTAGAATTGTTTTTACAAATTGCGATAAAAAGCAATATTTTTAAAGATGTAATTCATTTTATTAAAACAACAATGTTTGTTTTACTCTAGAAATTTTTTCTACTCTAAAAACAACTTTTCTTTTGCGACTCGTTCTCTTATTTCATCGATTGCTTTTTTCTCAAGCCGACTTATGTATGAACGGGAAATTTTAAGTTTTTTAGCAATTTCTCGTTGGGCATAAATTGGCGTGTTGCCAAGCCCATAACGCATAGTTAAAATTTGATATTCGCGTTCGCTTAATGTGTCTTTTGCAAGATTTATAAGTTTTTCGGTCAAAACAGCATTTTCGACATTTTCAATAACATCTTCGTCGTTAGGAATAATGTCTTGTAACGATACATCGTTTCCGTCCTTGTCTTTTCCAAGCGACTCGCTAAGCGACATAACTTGAATATGTTTTTTGTTAACGCGAAGGAGCATCAAAATTTCGTTTTCGATACAACGCGCCGCATATGTAGAAAATTGAGTATTTTTACCATATTCAAAGGTGTTGACAGCCTTTATAAGCCCAATTGAACCAACGGATATAAGGTCGTCACTTTCAGCGGACCCGCCATATTTTTTTGCTACATGCACAACGAGCCGAAGATTGTGAGAAATCAAAATTTCTTTTGCCTTTTTGTCTCCATTTTTATACCTTCTGAAGTACTCTTTTTCTTGCTCTTCGCCTAGTGGCTTGGGAAAATTGGACGCATTATTGACATAGGCGGAGAAGAGCATGATTTTATTCATAAAAGCCATAAAACTTTCAACAATCATATCTCACTCCCTTATCTATACATTTATGTAAAAATTTGTCGAAATTTGCTAGTCCAGAAAAATTTTCTTAATAAATTTTCTTTTTGGCACAAAATTTGCCACTTTTTGACCTAAAATGGTCTCTTATGAATATGGAAAAGAAAAAATGTTTTTTAGAATTTTTTAATAAATTCATTTTTAACGCTACTAGAAAAAAGTAAAAGAATGATTAAGGGACTTGATAAAAAGCCCAAAAAGAAAACTTTGACTTTTGGGTAAGTTGTGGTAAAATAAAAACAGGGAAAAATTATGGAATACTTTTCAAATTATAATAAGTTAAAACCTTTAAGCGATAGAATGCGTCCTAGGACTCTTGAAGAGTTTGTGGGGCAACAGCATATTGTACATAAAGATTCTTTGCTAGATAGAGCAATTAGAGCAGGAGTGCTTGGAAGTTGCATTTTTTTTGGCCCTCCAGGAACGGGAAAAACGAGCCTTGCACATATAATTGCGAGTACGACAAAAAATGAGATTTTCAAACTCAACGCCGTTTCAAGCGGAGTTGGCGAAGCAAAGGAATGTATTGACAAAGCAAAAAAGAATTTTGAACTTTTTGGAATAAAATCATTTTTGTTTTTAGACGAATGCCACAGGTGGAGCAAGGCGCAAAGCGATTGTGTTTTGCAAGCAATTGAAGAAGGCCACATTATTTTTATTGGTTCAACAACTGAAAATCCTTATACGTCAATGACGCGCGCGATTGTTTCAAGGTGCCGAATTTTTGAGTTTAAAGATGTTTCAAAAGAAGATGTTATTTTGGCATTGAAAAGAGCGGTCGCTGATAAGGAACGCGGACTTGGAAATCTTCCAGTAGAAGTCACGGACGACGCGCTTGACTATTTTGCATTTGCGTGCGGGGGCGATGTAAGGCAAGCACTCAACGGGCTTGAACTCGCCGTTAACACGACAAATATGAACAAGGACAAAAAAATAGTCATAACAAAAGAAATTGCGACGCAAAGTATCGGAAGTATGCCACTTTCGACGGACACATCAATGTATTATGACCTTCTGTCCGCTTTTTGCAAAAGTATTAGGGGGTCGGATTCAGATAGTGCGCTTTACTATATGCAAAGACTTGTAAAGTCGGGGTGTGACCCGCGAATTATCGCAAGACGTCTTATGGCTCATTGTAGCGAAGATATTGGAATGGCGGACAGTAACGCGTTACTCCTTGCGGGTGTTGCAATGCAATCTTGCGAAAAATTGGGCGTTCCTGAGTGCATTTTAAACCTTTCTCACGCGATAATTTACGCTTGCGAGGCGGAAAAATCAAATTCCGTACTTCTTGCTATGGAAAAAGCGGGGGAGGATGCCGAAAAAACTCGCGGGGCGGTCGTTCCAAACAGGCTCAAAAATCACCCAAGTTTAAACGACGATAAGTCAGGCGGTTACCTTTATCCACATGATTATGGTGGATATGTTAAACAAGACTACTTGCCAAAAGAATTAAAAAATAAAAGATATTACGAGCCAAGTAAAAATGGTAGAGAAAAAAATCTCGTCCGCAAAAAAGATATGTTTAAATAGGTTATTTTTGTTAATCCTTTATAAGAATATAAATAAATATATAGTAAGTTTACATATATATTGTCCCGTTTTGATTGCCAAAGCGGGATTATTTTTTTGGGTTAAACCAACATAAAAACTAATTGATGACAACAAAAATTAGAATTATTTAAAAAAACTAATATGGTAACAGAAGAAGTAAAAAGATGTAAAAAGTGTCTAAATGGATAATGAAAGAAGATAAAAAGTGTTCAAAAAAGTAGGGGAAAAAACAAGTTATTTTTTATGTAAAAAAAATAAAAAAAATTTTTAAAAAAAATGAAAAAAAATAGTTGACTTTTAAAATTTGTTGCATATAATAGTGTTAGCACTTGAAAGTTAAGAGTGCTAACAATTAAAATCAATGAGTGCTAAAAGGGGGCGTGAATGTGAGCGACGAGTTGTCCGAAAGGAAGAAAAAGTTGTTGTATAACGCGATTGATAATTACATCAAAGTTGCCAGTCCAATAACAAGTTTGCTCGTTAAGCAAAGCACTTTGCACGATTTGTCAACAGCGACCATTAGAAACGAACTTAACGCGCTTGAAGCAATGGGGTATTTAAAACAGCTTCATACATCAAGCGGGCGTGTTCCAACTTCGAAAGGATACAGATTTTTTGTTGATGAGACTTTGCGCGACACGCAGTGCTCCGAGCGTGATTTAAAAAAAATTCGCAACGACCTTTACGCAAGGACGGGCAACCTTAGCGAAATTGTTGATTCAATTTCAAATGCGGTTTTGGGCGCGACAAATTATCCGACAGTTTTTATGTTTGACGGATTTGAAAATTTGATTGTCCAAGACATAAGAGTTGTGTTTTTGTTGCGCGGGCAGGTGCTTGTTTTAATAGAGACAAACATCGGCGCGATGTCAAGCACAATAGCGAGCGGAGACAGCATAACAAAACAAGATTGCGACACGGCGAGCAATGTTTTTCACAACATTTTTGTAGGCAAAACGATTGGCTTTTTAATGCAAAATATGGATGATTTTAATAAGACCATTAAGCAAACAATGAGTGAGTACGAAGATGTTTTTAAACTTGTTCTACAAGTTCTTGATGTTTACTACAAAAAGACAAAAAGCAGTGTTCAAGGTGTAACAAAGTTATTGTCTAGCCCAGATCTTAAGTCGATTGATAAAGCAAAAGACATCTTAGAAATCCTAGACGACGACAACAATTTGCTAGATGTTATGGAAACGGGCGACGACATTACGATTGACATCGGAGACGAAACAGGTCGAAGCGAACTTAGTTCTTGCGCGGTTATAAAAGCACCAATTGTTTACGACGGGCAAAAAATTGCAACGGTCGGTGTTATCGGACCTGATAGAATAGACTATGCAAGCGTCGCAAGCGTCTTAAAGATTGTGAGCGACGAAATAAAAAACATTAGTCAAGGGGGAAAGAATGGAAGAAAAAAAGACAAATAACTTAAATTCTAATTCCGAAAAAGAAAAAGTCGAGCGGGAGAAACAAAAAGTTGAGCCTGAAAACGAAGCAAAAGAAGAGTTAAAACAAGTTACTTTATCACAAGCGGAGTATGACGGGATAAAACTTCAAATGGCGAAGGTTATAAACGACTATAAAGATTTGGAGCGCGACCTAGAAAATTACAGAAAACGGAGCAGACAAGAGATTGACTCTGCGAAGTCAGACGGAATGATTAAGGCATTAGAAACAATTTTGCCGACACTTGACACCTTTAAAAAGGCGAAAAAAACAATCAAAGACAAAAATACGCTTGACGGCGTCAATATGATTGAAAAAGGTGTTTTGGAAGCGTTAAAAAAACTTAATGTTAACAAAATCGAGTGCGTAGGCAAGAAGTTTGACCCAAATTTCCACAATGCGGTATTATCAATTTCAGACGCCAACCACAAAGCGGGAACGGTGATTGAAGAAATTGAAGCGGGCTACACTTTGGGTGACAAGGTTATAAAATTTAGCCAAGTCGTGGTGGCAAAATAATTTTTTTGGTTTTTGACTTTTTGTTAAAAAGGTTAAGGGCGTGTTTAGGGGAAAAAGTAGTGAAAACTATTTTAAAACCTATAACAACAATATAAAAATAACTACTTAGACAGTAAAATAAAAGGAGATAATTAAAATGTCAAAAGTAATAGGTATAGATTTAGGAACAACAAATTCATGTGTGGCGGTTATGGAAGGAAACACACCAGTCGTCATTCCAAATGCGGAAGGCGAGCGTACGACTCCTTCGGTTGTAGCATTTTCTAAAGGGGAAAGGCTTGTTGGGCAAGTTGCAAAGCGTCAAGCGGTTGCCAACCCAGACAACACTGTTCTTTCAATCAAAAGGGAAATGGGTAGTGATTACAGAGTAAAAATCGACGGCAAGGAATTTTCTCCTCAAGAGATTTCTGCTATGATTTTGCAAAAACTTAAACAAGATGCTGAAAGTTATCTTGGTTCGAAGGTTACTCAAGCGGTCATTACAGTACCAGCATACTTTACTGATAGCCAAAGACAAGCGACAAAGGACGCAGGCAAAATTGCGGGGCTTGATGTTCTTCGTATTATAAACGAACCAACGGCAGCGGCTCTTGCATATGGGCTTAATAAAGCGGAAAACAAGAACCAAAAGATTTTGGTTTACGACCTTGGTGGCGGAACATTCGATGTCAGTATTCTTGAAATCGGTGATGGTGTTTTCGAAGTTATCGCAACAGCAGGCGACAATAGACTTGGTGGCGACGACTTTGATAAGAGAATTATGGACCTTATTGTCAGCGAGTTTAAGAACAAAGAAGGTATTGATTTGTCAAAAGATAAACTTGCAATGCAAAGAATTAAAGAAGCAAGCGAAAAGGCAAAAATCGACCTTTCAAGCGTTATGAAAACTACAATCAACTTGCCATTTATCACGGCTGACGCAACAGGACCAAAGCACTTCGAATATGATTTGACAAGAGCAAAATTTAATGCAATTACTTCCGACCTTGTCGAAAAAACTTCACAAGCGGTTACTAGAGCACTTAAAGATAGTAAACTTACACTTGACCAAATTGATAAGGTTATTTTGGTTGGTGGTTCAACTCGTATTCCAGCAGTCGTTGACGAAGTAAAGAAAATTACAGGAAAAGACCCATTTAAAGGCATTAACCCAGACGAATGCGTTGCTATGGGTGCTGCAATTCAAGGTGGCGTTTTGGCTGGCGAAGTAAAGGATGTTTTGCTTCTTGATGTCACTCCACTTTCACTCGGTATTGAAACTTTGGGCGGAATTTTCACAAAACTTATTGAAAGAAATACAACAATTCCTACTAAGAAATCTCAAATTTTCTCGACTGCTACTGATAACCAACCAGGTGTTGATATTCACGTTTTGCAAGGCGAAAGAGAGTTCGCAAAAGATAATAAAACTCTTGGTAGATTTAGTTTGACCGATATTCCACCTGCACCACGCGGAATTCCACAAATTGAAGTTACATTTGATATCGACGCAAATGGTATTGTCCATGTTTCAGCAAAGGACCTTGGAACAAACAAGGAACAAAGTATAACAATTACTTCTTCGTCCAACCTTTCCGAAAAAGATATTGACGAAGCAATTAAAGAAGCTGAAAAATTTGCTGACGAGGACAAGAAAAAGAAAGAACTTTTTGAACAAAAGAACAACGCTGAAAATATGATTAACAGCCTTGAAAAATTGCTCAAAGAAAACGGCGAAAAATTGTCCGAAGAAGAAAAAACAAGTCTTACAAATGCAATTGAAGAGTGTAAGAAAAAAATTGACACCGACGATGTCGAACAAATTAAAAAAGCACTTGAAGATTTGACTTCAACTTCAAGTAGCGTCATTTCAAAACTTTATGTCGAAGCGTCGAAAGAAAGAGAAGCGGAAAAGAATAAAGAAAAGAAAGATGACGACAAAAAAGACGGAGATGACGAAATAATCATTGACGATAAAGATAAAAAGTAATTTAATTTTGCTTATTTTGTAGTTATTAAAAATTGATTTTAAGTTAATCGGTTTATGCGATAGATATTCTTTTATTAAAAAAGTTGACTTAGTAATTAAAAATTTAAAAACTTAATCGGGTTAGGGGCTTGTGGCGGGGGCAAAAATTTGGAAGGTAAAGTCATCCAAGTTTTTGCCCCCAGCGCCCGCTTTAGGATTTTTTAGACAAAACCTTTTAAACCCGCACCAACTATATACAATTTTTAATAGGTTATAAATATTATAACTACACTTGTAGTTATATTTGTGTGCGAAACTACTTTTTATTCATAAAAAATTATTAAAAGGAAGGGCAAAATGCCAAATAGCAATAAAGATTTCTATAAAACATTAGGGGTAGACAAAAACGCTAGTCAAGACGAAATTAAGTCCGCATATAGAAAACTAGCCAAGCAATATCACCCAGACCTTCACCCAAATGATGCTGAGTGTGCAAGCAAGTTTAAAGAAATAAACGAAGCATATGAAACTTTAGGCGACCCAAACAAAAGGGCAAATTATGACCAATTTGGCTCGTCTAATCCAAACGACTTTTTTGGCGGAAATGGTGGCTTTTCGGGTGGCTTTTCAAGTGGCAACTTTGGTGGTGGCAATTTTGGTGGATTTGAAGATATTTTTGACATCTTTTCGTCATTTGGCGGGGGCGCTTCAAGGCGTGGCGCTACTGCGTCCGTTCCAGGTGAAGACATAGAAGTTGACCTAAATTTGTCCTTTAAAGAAGCGGTTTTTGGATGTAAAAAAACGTTTAGAGTGGTGAAAACCGACAAATGCTCAGCGTGCCAAGGTACGGGCGCAAAGGACGGCAAAGAATATTCTATTTGTCCAGATTGCCAAGGTACGGGGCAAGTTAACATCACTCAAAACACCATTTTTGGTAGAATGTCATCGGTCGCGCCTTGCAAAACTTGCAACGCAACAGGCAAAATTATTAAAACAAAATGTACTGAATGTGGTGGAAAAGGGACAATCAAATCAAATCAGGAGATTACAGTCGATATCCCAGCGGGCATAAACGACGGACAAATTATAACAATGCGCGGAAAGGGCAACGCAAGTAGAAAAGGCGGTCCAAACGGTGACCTTATTATAAATGTTACGGTTGCGCCACACCCAATTTTGACTAGGGAAGGCTTTGACTTGCATCTTGAACTTCCTCTTCCTTTCACGACAGCGTATCTAGGTGGAAAAGTCACAATTCCTCTTGCTGATGGCACATATGATTTGACAATTCCAGCCTTAACTCAACCAAACACAGTCTTTAAACTCAAAAACAAAGGGGTCAAAATCCTTCAAAGAGACGGCTATGGCGACTTGCTTGTGACAGTTAGGGTTGAAATGCCAAAGGAAATGAGTAGAAAGGACAAAGAACTCATCGAAAGTCTTTCAATTTCCGACTCGCAATACAAAAAATACAAAAATTATCTCGACAAAATGTCAAAATTGTAAACAGATTTAAAAATTTGTGACAATTTTGTGCGTTTTTAGAAAAAAGTTTTAATTGTATGTTAAAATTGAATTTAACAAAAATTAAAACTTAAAATAATCTCCCTTTAAAAATAAAAATCTCATAGTAGAGTAACTTACTATGAGATTTTTTAAACTTAAATGCACCTTTAAAAGGTTAGTTCTTAGACAAATTAAATAAAAGATTAGGAATTTTTATAGATAAAAACAGATAGTTTTTGGTAACTTTAAAATAAATTTTACGAAGAAAATAAAAAAAAAGAGTAAACCATATGTTTGCTCTCTTTTGTATCTATGAAAATCCACGACTGACAATCACGAATGATTGAAAGACACTGATATTTATGAAACCTTTTTTAAAAAAACTCTCATAGACATCAGTCCCAGTGAATTTCCTTTTTTAGTATACATAAAAAAAATATAAAAGCAACCTTTTTTAATAACTTTTTTTAAAAAACTAAAAAAACTTTTTAAAAGATAATTTCTTCAATTTTTTTAGAAGGATAAATTGACAATGCTTGCACTTTTTTGCTAGAATGGAGCAATGAGAGAAAATTGCTTTTTTATTAAAAAAGATGACATTGTAAACGACCAAATTTCGCTAACTGGCGACGAATTTTTGCATTTAAGTAAGGTTTTAAGAGCAGGGGTGGGGGATAAGGTTAAGTGCTTTTATGACGCTTCACCTTTTTACGACTGTGAAATTGTGGAAATTACAAAACATTATGCAACTCTCAAAGTTTTAGGCGAGCAAAGTTGCCTATCGAACCCAACGGATAGAATAGTTCTTTATCAAGCATTGCCAAAACTTGATAAACTTGAATTTATTGCGCAAAAATTGACCGAACTTGGCGTGAGCGAAATAAGACCCATAAAAACGCAATTTTGTATCGCAAAGGATAACCCAAATAAGTTGGATAGGCTAAATAAAATAGTAGTTAGTGCGTGCAAACAATGCAATAGGACGGCGCTCCTTAAAATCGCGCCAACAACTAATTTAAAAGATGCTGATTTTAGTGAATTTGACCTTGTTCTTTTTGCAAATGAAAACGAAGGGACGGTTACGATCGATAGTTTGCACGATCAAATAAAGGACGCAAAAAGTATTGCATTTATTGTGGGAAGCGAGGGCGGTTTTTCAAATGCCGAAATTGAAAAGTTGTCAAAAAATTCTCACTCAGTTTCGCTTGGAAAGCGGATTTTAAGGACGGAGACTGCGTCTGTTGCAATCGCAAGTTACATTAGTTTAGTAAAGGAGAAAAGATGAAAAAAGTTTGCTTATTAAACCTTGGTTGCAAGGTTAATCAATATGAATTGGACGGGATTTTGAACTCCTTAAAAGAGAACTACGAAGTGACGACCGACCTTGAAAATAGTGACATTTTTATTGTTAATACTTGCGCTGTAACTAGTGAAGCCGAGAAAAAAAGTCGACAAATTTTGGCTAAAATTAGGAAAGTTAACCCAAATGCTGAAATTTACATATGTGGATGTGCCTCACAAAACAACCCCGAACAATTTTTGGGTAAAGAGAATGTAAAATTGGTGCTGGGAAACACAAAAAAGGGCAAAATAGGTGCTCTTTTTGGGCAAAGTGGTAACCTGGTCGAAGAAGTGGGAGCTGACTACGAAGATGATTTTTTTGCAACAAATGTAAGAACTCGTGGCTATGTCAAAATTCAAGATGGTTGCAACAACTTTTGTTCTTATTGCCTTATTCCTTATGTTAGGGGGCGCAGTAGGTCAAGAGATTTGCAAAGTATTGTAAAAGAAGCAAAAGCGCTTTCAAAAACTTGCAAGGAAATTGTTTTGACAGGCATCAACGTTTCGGACTACAAAATAAACGGCAAGCCCGCGTTGGCGCAGGTTATTTTGGCTTTAAAAGACTTGCCTTGTAGAGTTAGGCTAAGTTCAATGGAAGTTGGAATCATAACTCACGAGTTTTTGGATGCGATAAAAGTCGCTAAAAATTTCTGCCCACATTTTCACCTTTCTCTTCAAAGTGGGTGTGATAAGGTTTTGCAAGATATGAATAGGCATTACACAACATCTGTCTATCTCGGAAAGGTTAGAATGATAGAAAGCTACTTTAACAACCCTTGCATAACAACCGATATTATCGTCGGTTTTCCAACCGAAAACGACGCGGATTTCGAAAAAACCCTCAATTTTGTCAAAATTGTAAAATTTAGCGACATTCACTATTTTGCTTACTCGTCAAGACCGGGAACGCGTGTTTCGCACTTAAAACAGTTAAACGGCGCGGTTGTCAAACAACGCGAAAAACGCCTTGAAGAAATTAGGGAAAAATTGAACCTAAATTATCGCGAAAGTTGCATAGGCAACATATATAATGTTCTTATAGAAAGTGACCACAAAAACGGCAAAGCGTGCGGATTTAGTGAAAATTACGTAAAGTGTTATTTGACTGGGAATTATAACGAAGGTGATATGGTAAAAGTTAAAGCGGTTTCGCTGTTTGGTGACGGTCTTTTATGCGAAGAAATTGTTTAGTAAAAAAACTATGTTTATTTTCTTAAACTAAAAATAAATGCTTAACTAAATTTTTATTTTTAATTGTTGCATAAAAAAATGTCAATTGAATATGATTTTAGAGAAAAAATAAGATGCTGTATGCTTTTTTAAGGGCGAGTGCATAAAAAATCATCAAAACTCTTGACAAAACAAAAACGATATTGTAAACTTTATGCCAGTAACATCTAGCAAGAAAAGGGGGTGAAATAATGTCAACTGTCAAAGTAGGCGAGAACGAGAGCCTTGAAAGCGCAATCAAGAGATTTAAAAGAAAATGTCAAAAAGACGGTATCATAGGCGACCTTAGAAAAAAGGAAGCATTTGAAAAACCTTCTGTTGCTAGAAAGAAAAAATCTGAGAACGCAAGAAAGAAAAAATTTAAATAAGTTAACAAAAAAGATTAGCCAGTTTTGGCTAATCTTTTTTGTTCAACCCAAACTCAACCCAAACTCAACCCAAACTCAACCCAAACTCAACCCAAACTCAACCCAAAC
>CALBHW010000048.1 GCA_937893125.1 uncultured Clostridia bacterium | reverse complement strand
ATTGGCGTCGGTGCCGAGACCTGAAATGTAATAGGTTGTGCCTGGGTCAGTGTAACCCGTTGTATTTAGGACGGAAGAGTTAGTAACAAAATAGTAGAACTCCGCGCCAGCACTATTTGTCAATGCGCTCAAATTTGTAACAGAACCATTTGAAATTGTAGGGGTTATGCCAGTTATCTTAAACTTACTTTTATCATCATTATATACAACCTTGCAAGTGCTTGAATTTATATTGCTTCCCGCATTGTTGCCGAAATTAAGTGTTACCTTGCCCGCTTCAAAACCAATCGTCATATACGACTCTAAATTTTGAAACCCCGCAGAGTAAATAAGCGTCGCCGACACCGTTAACATCGCCAAAATCAAAAACAAACAAAATGTTATTAACCTTATATTCGCCCGAGTAGACATTGTATCCCCCTTATTATCTTTTATTTTTTATAAACAATTTATCCATTCACAATACTTAATTTTGTCGACTATTTATTTAATAATTATAGAAATACAGATATACATAATTCAAATAAGATTTTAAAAGCCTACATTCCGCTTATATATTCATTCTACCCCCCCCCCCCCCCCCCCCCCCCCCCCCAAGTCAAGCAAATTTGACCACTTTTTTGGGGAAATTTTAACTTTTTTTATAAAAAATAGCCCCTATCTGGGGGTGTGTGGGTAAAACTAGCAACCAATCATCTATAATGTTGCCCCTTGAAAGGGGAAATGTCGGCTTCGCCGACAAAGGGGTAGTAAGGATAATAAAAACAATTGATATTTACCAAGTAGTAAAAACTATTGAACTACCCTTCCGTCAACTCCGTTGCCACCTTCCCTTACAAGGGCAGGCATTTAATTCGTTACTACTTTTGGGGATTCCTATGAAGCAAATAGTAAACCTATTGTTGCAAGTGGTCGCCATAAATAAAAAAGAGTAACCTTATTTAAAAGTTACTCAGTTTATAGTTAAAACATATCTTTTATCTTTCAACGGCAATAGGCTTGGCATTTTCTTCGGCAAGGCTGATTTTATTGACGCTAATTTCGTATGCAACGCGAGTTTCAATGGAGTCATCCGCCAATTTTTTTTGATATTCTCTACTTTGAATACGCCCAACGACTTGAACTTTTTGTCCAACGGCAATATCCTTAACAAAACGCGCGTTTCGTCCCCACACGATACAAGGGAGATAATCCGACTTATTATAAGCACGATTGACGGCGAGCAAAATGTCACAAATTTCTCGACCAAAAGGAGTCATTCTAAAAATAGGTTCCTTGCAAATAAAGCCACTAAGTTCAACCACATTTGGGTTCATTGAATCGTCCATATCGATAATATTTCTAACAAAAACATTAAGGATTAACCTACTTTTTCCGTCGACGAGTTTGTTATAACTTCTAAATTGCCCCGCAACGGATACGACATTCCCCTTTTTGAAATTGTCACCGCTGAGCAATTTTTCAGACACTATAACTGGAATGTTGTCGTAATTATCGGACAACCTATCGACCTTAATTACAAGTTCATAAAACCCTTCGCCAAACGACTCGTGGCTAAATACTGGCTCGCTATTCACTACTCCTTTTAAAAAGACTTTGTTGTTCTCCATCAATTCGTAATTCATAAAATTTCTCCTTTTTGCGTCTTGCCCTAATAAATCTCTTATATTTTGCCACATTTTGTTAACTTTTGCTTTCTTTTTGCGACAATTTTTAACAAATTTCTTCATTTTTCTACAAAACAATGATATTTTTGTCGAAAAATGTAGTTAAAATTAGTTTTTTCCTTAAAATGTCACTAAAAAACATCACTTTTATTTTAATTTTGTTAATTTAATAAAAAACTTTTCATTTTTCTATTAAAATTTTAAGATTTTAAGTCTTTTTCTAAACAAAATTGACTTTTTGCGCTAAAAACTAATTTGCCCTTAAAATTTGTTTACCCGAACTATCAACCGTTGTGTCCCCCGTCAAAAGCAAGTCACTTATTGTCACAAATTTGTATCCGCGAGACTTCAATGTTGTCAAAATTGAAGGTAAAGCGTCCACGATGTGGTCGGCGTTGTTATGGCACAAAATTATTGACCCACTTTTAACTTTTTTAAAAATGTTTGCACAAATTGTTACCCCACTTATTCCTTTCCAATCAAGAGAGTCGACATCCCATTGAATGGTTTTAAGCCCAAGTGTGCTTGCCGTGTCCAAAGTCAAATTGTTATAACTGCCATAAGGCGCTCTAAACAACTTAACTTCTTTTCCGCTTGCGCGCTCAATTTTACTTTTGGAAGTTGAAAGTTCAAGTGTAATTTGGTCGCTCGAGAGTTTTGCAAAATCCTTATGTGTATTGCTATGCGTGCCGATTTCGTGTCCATTTTCGGCGATTTTTTTAGTCAAATCTTCGTTTTTGTCCACCCACATCCCGACTAAAAAAAAGGTCGCTTTGACGTCATTTTCTTTCAAGATTGAAAGAATTTTGTCTGTTTTGTCGCTTCCCCAAGCAGCGTCAAAAGATATTGAAATATTTTTGTCCTCTCTTGCGACGCAATAGATAGGGATTTTCCTTTTTACGCCCAAAAACACGCTTGCCAAACTACTTTCCGCGCCAAAATTGCAACTAAGCAAAATCAAAATCGCGATAAGTATAGCTGAAAAAACAATTGCACGAGATTTTATTACAACAAAATTTATTCTCTTACGCCTTTTCATAATAATTCCTTTTTTAATGCAAATTTTGCCAACTTTTGTCGAAAGATGTCCTATTTGGCAATTTTTTATTACAATTATACTTATACTTCCCGCCCGTGAATTATGCAAAGATAAAAAATTATTATGAAAATCTTTATTAAAAAAGGGCTAAAATGAAGAAATTTCTCCATAAAAGCCCAATTTTTTATTCAATTGCAGTATAAACTTTTGAAACAAACATCATTTTCTTCGTTTTTTCAAAAGGTTTGCCCTTGTCGAGCCTTGACATAATATGAATAAGGTCGCTTGATTTGTAATACAAATTATTTTCTCTATCGACGACACAAATTGTCATAGGTTTTTTAACAAGAGTGCAAAATGCGACATCTTCGGCTAAAATCTTAATGCCCTTTCTGTATCGCGCACTTTCGTCGATTGTTGCCAAAATAACGCGTTTGCATTGCCCCGTCGACGAAACAACAACAAGTTCACCTTCCATATTTTCGCTACTTTCGATACACACACAATAGTCGTTCCCAGACAAATTGATACCCTTTACGCCACCCGCAACACGCCCTTGAAGTGGAATGTCGTCAGTTTTAGCGTTCAAGACCATTCCTTCTTTTGTGACAAACGCAAGGTTATAATTCATTTTCTTTTCTTCTTCGACCTTCAAAAGTTCGTCGCCGTCTTTTAGTTTTATCGCTTGATAGGTCGTTTTAAGAAGCATATATTCTTTTCGCTCGGTCTTTTTAATCATTCCAAACTTTGTGTAGAACATAAGATTGCCTTCAAGTTGCATATCTTCTTCGTTAAAGAAAGCAACGATATGCTCGTTCTTTTGAAGAGTCTTAAACACGACCCAATCGTCCACGCCCTTGTCCTTATATTTTGTCTCGTTAATCATAGACATTTTGACCTTATGACAGTTGCCAAAATTTGTAAACGCAAGAATTGTAGACAAACTATTCGTTTTATGTGCCAAAGTTACGACTTCGGTTGGAAGGGTGTTATCCGAAATTGCACGATTTGACAAATTATAATTTTTCAAACTGACCGCCTTCAACTTTTCATCAGCGGTTTTAAGAAGCATATATTCCTTAACTTCAACAACCTTTTCCTTTTCTTCTTCAACTTTAAGTTCGGTCGATTCTTTAAGGTAACTTGTCACGCGGTCGCGTTTATATTGTTTTTTAATAGCGAGCATTTCGCTCTTAACAACTGAAAATTGTTTCTTTGTAGAATTGACAATTTCTGTGTACTTTTTAATAAGTTCTTCGAGCTCTTTAAGTTCGTTTTCAAGTTTATAAACTTCAAGACTTGTGAGTCTTGCAAGTCTCATATCAAGAATTGCTTGAGCTTGCCTATCGCTTAACTTAAACTTATCTTTAAGTCTTGTCTTTGCTTCGGTTGTATTTTGAGAAGTCTTAATAATCTTAACAACCGCGTCGATGTTTCTAATAGCAATAATAAGTCCTTGCAAAATATGAGCCCTTTCTTTTGCTTGCTCCAAATCATATTTTGTACGCCTTAAAACAACTTCTCGTTGATACTCGGCATAGTAGGAAATTATGTCAAGAAGCCCCATTTGCTTAGGTTTTCCGCCCGCAATTGCAACCATATTGACACCAAAAGTGCCTTGAAGTTCGGTATTTTTAAGAAGCGAATTGTAAATTTTATTGACACTTGCGTCCTTTTTTAGCCTAATAACCGCACGCATTCCTTCCCTATCCGACTCGTCGCGAATCTCTTGTATTCCAGTCAGTCCGTACTTTTCATCATCCTTCATTTGCGCGATTTTTTGAAGAAGGTTTGCCTTATTTACTTGATAAGGAAGTTCCGTTATAACAATACTCTTTTTGTCCGCCCCTTCAATGTGCATTTTGGCTCTAACATAAAGTTTGCCACGCCCTGTTTCGTACGCTTGATAAAGTTCGGAATTTGAAAGAATGTATCCACCAGTTGGAAAATCAGGTCCCTTAATGATTTTTAGCATCTCTTTTAGCGTAATTTTTGGATTGTCAATGTACGCCACAACACCGTCAATACATTCGCCAAGGTTGTGTGGTGGAATGTTTGTTGCAAGTCCGACCGCGATACCCGTTGAGCCGTTGACGAGCAAGTTTGGAAAACGCCCTGGCAACATTTCAGGTTCTTTTAAAGTGTCGTCAAAGTTTAGCCCCCACTTAACAGTGTTTTTATCAAGGTCGCGCAAAAGTTCAAGCGCAAGTGGCGATAATCTTGCTTCCGTGTAACGCATAGCAGCCGCGCCGTCGCCGTCGATACTACCAAAGTTTCCGTGTCCTTGCACCAAAACTTCGTTAAAATTGAATGGTTGCGCCATACGAACGAGAGCGTCGTAAACGGACGAGTCGCCGTGTGGATGATATTTACCTAGGCAGTCACCAACGATACGAGCCGATTTTTTAAAAGGCTTATCTGGCAAGTTGCCAAGTTCAAGCATATCATACAAAATTCTTCTTTGAACAGGTTTCAATCCGTCTTCCACACGTGGAAGTGCCCTATCCAAAATGACATGTTCTGAATACGGAATCATTGATTCGTGTAAAACGGAGTCAAGGCTCTTATACAAAACACCGTCCACGATTTCTTCTGGTGCAGAGTCAGTATACACGCGCTCGACATCGGTAGTTTTTACTTCGTTAACCTTGCCAAAAACATCACTCCCAACCTTTCTATCTACATCTTCATACCCGCGATTTAAGCTTTCCACTTCGGCACGCGTTTTTATACTTTCAGCGTCTTGAAAAAAGATGTCTGTGTCCAAAATTTCATCACTATTTTCTAGTTTTTTAGGCTTTTCCGCCTTAATTTTTGTCTTTCTATCACCACTTTCCGCTTTTAGGTTGTCAATTTCATTTGATAAATTAGTGTCAGTATTTCTTTCTTTTTTAGTCTTTTTTGAATCCGACTTTATGACTTTACTGCTGTCATTTTGTTTCTTTTTAGACGAATTTTCACTTTTCTTTGAGCGTTCGCTTTTATCTTCATTTACACTTTCGCCTTTAACTTTTTTAAGCAGTTCAATTTTATGTTTATTCGCATTTTTGCTTGACGAATCAGTCGAAACCTTTTTCAAAAGCCCCAACTCTTTCTCTTCACGCTCTTTACGCACGCCATTATTCAATTTATTAAGCAACTCTTTCTTTTCGTCGTCTTTTTTCTTCATATTTCCCTCGTCAAAATCTAAAAAATCAAAACCAATTTGCCCGTCCACTAGACCGTCATCTCTTTGGGGTTCTTCTTCGTTACCCGCGCTACCGTCAGGTCTAACAAGAAGTTCTCCAATATCCATCTGACCGTCTAGGATTCTATTCTCTTCCTCGTTTTCAGGCGGAAAGTCGTCCATAATTATTTCCTTTCGTCAATGTTCATAAAATTGTCTTGTTTATTAAAATCAACATACTGTGCAAGATATTTTTTTCTCGCATCAATATCATTACCCATAAGGGTGGTAATTAAAAGTTCAGCATTTGCGGCATCATCAACCCCAACACGAACAAGTGTACGCTTTTCAGGATCCATTGTTGTTTCCCAAAGTTGTTCTGGGTTCATTTCGCCAAGCCCTTTGTATCTTTGAATAGAATATCCTTTGCCAAATTTCTTTATAACAGCAGGAAGTTCTCTATCCGAATAAACATACTCGACTTCGCCCTTTTTCTCCACCTTGTAAAGTGGTGGAAGCCCGATATAAACGTGACCATTTGTGATAAGTTCTTTCATATATCTATAAAAGAATGTAAGAAGGATAGCCCTAATGTGCGCGCCGTCTTGGTCAGCATCTGATAAAATAATAACCTTATAAAACTTCAAATCTTTAAGCGAAAAATCTTCGCCGATACCCGTTCCAAGTGACGCAATAATTGTCCTAATTTCTTCGTTTGCTAAAACCTGTTCAAGACGCTTCTTTTCAGCATTAAGTGGCTTACCTTTTAAAGGCAAAATCGCTTGATAACCGCGGTCTCTTGCTTGTTTTGCACTTCCGCCAGCACTGTCGCCTTCGACGATAAAAAGTTCGTTAAGTTCAGGTTTCTTTCCCGAACAATTGGCGAGTTTTCCAACCAAAGAAGAGTTTTCAATGCTATTTTTTGCCCTTGTGACTTCCTTTGCTTTTTTCGCCGCAAGCCTTGCTTTTTGGGCTTCTTTTGCCTTTTCGAAAATGCTTTGCGCAATAGACAAATTTTCTTTTTTGTCAAAGAAACGAGTAAGTTCTTTTATAATCATTCCTTCAACAATGCCCTTAACTTCTGGATTGCCGAGTTTGGTTTTTGTTTGACCTTCAAACTCAATGTCACGCATTTTTATTGACAAAACAGCACTCAACCCTTCCTTGTAATCTTCGCCCAAAAGATTGTCGTCTTTTTCTTTTAATATGTTAAGTTTTCTAGCGACCAAATTTAAAACCTTTGTTAAGCCGTTTCTAAACCCGACTTCATGAGTTCCGCCTTCGGTTGTTGGAATGTTGTTGACATAAGAAAACACACTGTCCGTGTAGTCAGTCGTATAAACAATTGCAACCGCCATTTTAAGCCTATCATCTTCCGCTTCGACAAAAATTGGATTTTTGAAAAGTGGCGTTTTAGCGTCATTTAGATAATTGATAAAGTCGACAAGCCCGCCGTCAAATTTATAGATACTTTCCTTACCTTCTTTTTCGTCAATAAAAACAAGTTCTAGCCCTTTATTTAAAAAGGCGAGTTCTTTTAGTCTCTTCTTTATGACCCCGCTTTCAAGTACATTGGCACCAAAAATGCGTTTATCAGGCATAAAAGTAATCTTTGTGCCCGTTTTGTCGGTCTTTCCAATGCAAGTCAAATCTTTGCATTTAACTCCGCCGTGCACTTTACCTTTCTTGTCCGCAATACTCTCGAAACAAATCTCATACAACTTGCCGTCTTTTGCTATTTGGCAGTTAAGATACTCACTAAGAGCATTTGTAACACTCGCCCCAACACCGTGAAGTCCGCCCGAATAGGAATAGTTGTGCGAATCAAATTTTCCGCCCGCGTGAAGTTTTGTAAAAACAAGTTCCGCCCCCGAAATCTTGTATTGTGGGTGGATATCGACAGGAATTCCACGCCCGTCATCTTCTACAGTTGCCGAGCCATCTTTATGAAGCGTAACGGTGATATGTCCGCCGTACCCGTTCGTAATTTCGTCAATACTATTATCGACAATTTCCCATAAAATGTGGTGGACACCCTTACTTCCCGTCGAACCAATATACATACCAGGACGAAGTCTAACCGCATCCAATCCTTCCAAAACAACCAAGTCTTTCGCGTTATAACTACCCAATTTATATCTCCTAAAATAACCAACTTTTCCCTTTTCACGCACGCCTCCACCTTAAACAACAAACTTGCGCGCAAAAAGCCAAAAACCGACCGCTAACCTTTTAAAAATAAAAGTAAACGACCATACAATTCTTTTTGATTATAACATAAATTTTTATTTTTACAAATTGAAAAAACCCTTTTTTTAAGAAAAAAAGCCCCATTTTACCCGCAAAATGAGTCTTTTTTTCATAAATTAACCATTTAACATAAGTAAAGTATTCATTCCAAGTCGTTTCGCAGGCTCCAAATCATACTGAATACTATCCCCAACAACCATAACTTCGCTATTTTTCACTTTTTCCTTTTCCGCCACCATTATGTAGTCGAGAGCCTTCGACAAATCATTTTCGTCAAATCTATTTTGATAAATGCCCTTAAAAGGACTCAAATCAAAATTCATTTTTTCGCAATCAAATCGAATTTTACTTTCCGCCGTGCTTGAAACGACATATAAAGCATATTTCTTCTTTAACTTCTCAAGAAGGTCGTGCGGAAAAAGCCTTGCCTTTTTGTAATCTGTCTCAAATCTAAATGTTTGCGTGAAATCACGAAATTCCTTTATCGTACAAGGCAAATTTTCGTTTTTTAACATCTTGCAAACATTTTCAAAAATGCGGTCACTTTTTATGTTGTACTTTTTACATAATCTCTCATACTCATCTGCCGTCAAAAAGGACAACATTCGCCTAAGCCCCGAATGCACATATTCAATCCAGCCGTCGCCCCACTCCAAACCTTGATAGAGTGTGTAGTCAAAATCAAAAATGACGACTTTAATCTTCGCCCCGTCAAAATCTTCTTCACAAATTGTATCATAAGTAACTGTTTTATATTCCATTTTTCTTTTAGTTTTCCCTTATAATTTAAACCCTTTAGTATTTCTCTTAAAATTTACAATCCTAAAAATTGTATTTTTCATAGTATTTTGCCTATATAAATTTCTTAGTTTCCAGTAGTCATCTTGTCACATCAAACAAAAATCAATAACCAATCTTAAAATATTCAAGCCACGCGTTGTACTTATCTTGGCAAGATAGGCATGTATCAATTAGATATCCTTTTTCTTCTCTCCACTTCTTTAAACCGCGATAATAAAACATTTTGTGTTCTTCGTCAATAATAAAAGGCACAATATTATTTGCCAAGCATTCCTTAAACATTATAAGTCGCCCAACGCGACCATTTCCGTCTTGAAAAGGATGAATGGACTCAAATTTTGCGTGAAAATCCAAAATTTGTTCAAACGATTTATTTTTAATGTCGTTGTATGATGACAAAAGTTTTTTCATTTCTTCTTTAACTTTTTCAGGCGAACAAGTTTCTTCACCGCCAACTTCATTTGGATATTTTTTGTAATCGCCCACATTAAACCAAGTTTTTCTGCTATCACTCGTTCCATTCTTTAAAATAAAATGCAAATCCTTTATTATATTCTCCAAAAGTGGTTTCAAGGCGTTATCAATAATATAATCAACACACTTAAAATGGTTTGCCGTTTCGACAACATCGTCGACATTAAGCGCACCGCTTTCAACACCGATTGTATTAGTTTCAAAGATATATCTCGTTTGGTCGTGCGTTAGAGTGCTACCCTCAATGTGGTTGGAATTATATGTCAACTCAATTTGTGTTTTATGATAAATTCCACCACTCAATTTTGTACTTTTTTGCTCTTTTAAAACATTAAGTAACACATTTGCGCTACCTGCTCTTTTACCTTCCCTTTCAGGCTTTATTGCATCTTTTGGAATATTCCATGTTTTGCCAGTTAAAAAAGCCCCAGAAATTCTACCATGCGCGCAATAATTTCTAACCATTCGCTCACTTATATTCCATTTTTTTGCAATTTCAGCAACTGATACAAAATCCATTTTTTACTCCCATTTTATTATATTCCCCTATCGGAAATTTGTCAAACAGATTTTGCGTTAAAATTTCCGATAACGGAAATATTTTATCATTTTTACAACCCATAATTTCCGATAACGGAAATATTTCGTCACTTTTTAGGCTAAAACTTCCGATAACGGAAGTTTTCTTTAAACAAAAATTTGACAAATGATTAGTTTAAAAAATTTCACGTAACAAAAATTAAAATTTAGAGCATAAATAAAAAAAAGTTTTACCACAATTGATAAAACCTTTTACTAATCTTAAATAACTTTCAATACTTTTTAGTTGTCATCTTTTCTATCAAGCATTCCTGACAAAAGAAGGCGTCTAATTTTTGGTGGAAGTTTTGCTAAATCGACATCTTCTCCGTCTACTTTGACCGAGTTGTTTTTTCTAACCTTCCTAATAACATGATTTTCTGTCCTTTCTTCTTGCTCATTAAAAAAGTCGTCTAGATTGTCATCTTCTTCATTTTGCCCCGCTTCAAGTTCTTCAAGAAATTTCTCAAAGTCCTCTTGCATTGCCTTTTTCTTATGCTCAAAATTTTGCTCTTCAATAATATCTTTATTTGACGCAACAAATTTTCCACCAAGTTTCACAGTATCCACCGCGCTTTGTTTTGGTTTTTCCTCTTCTTTTTTTGGCTCTTTTTTTTCTTCTTCCTTTTTTGCCGTTGCGTTTGGAAGAAGAAGGACAGGGCGCGATTGCATTTCGCTTTTTGACGCGCGATTTTTCTTTTGTTCTTTTGTCATTTTCACTTTTTTTCTTCTAAAAAGTCCAAAAAATGCTTTTATTCCGCCACCTATTTTTTTAAAAAAAACGCCAATCTTTTTGTGATAAAGAATGCAAAAAGCAAGCACAAATACGACTATGCAAATTATTAAAATTAGTATCCAAATATCCATTTTGCACTCTCCTTTTTATTTGATTTTTTTAATTAAAACGCCCGTTTCACATAAAATTTTAAAGCAATTTAAAAAAAATTAGTTTACTATCCTTATCCTAAATTTATGAAATGTTTTAACTTTTATTACTTATTTTGCCGTCTTTTTATCGCTATCAAGACTGCTCAAAATAGATTTTCTCATTTCGGTGTCCGCAATAAGGTTTTGAAGTTTATAGTAATCAACCATCGTAATTTTGCCTTCGTTAACCTTATTTATCACGTCAAGTGACATCTCTTTTTCCGCCTTTGCCTTTTCAAAAAGCTCTTGTTGTGCCCTATTTCTCAAATTTTGCTCGTCGAGTTCTTTTTGCGCCTTTTCTTTTTGAAGAGATATAATCTCCATTCTTTCATTATGCTCGTCATTTTCGAGTGTCTTTTCATACTCGTAATCTTTTCCAAGTTCAACGCTTATTACATCAATACTTACAACCTTATAAAAACTGTCCTTGTCAATTCCTTTTAGTTCGGCGTTTTTTGCATAAATGTCGCAACTTTTTATTGCGTCTTTTGCATTATCTTCCGCGACCATACAAATAAAAATTTCCTTTACTCTTGCAATCAAAGTATCTTCTTTTGTTCCGCCTATTAGCCTATCAAGGCTTGTTTTAACACTAAGTGCGACATTAAAAAGAATTTCCCTATTATCATAAGACACAGTCTTAAACGCCCCCGTTTCAAAAGTTGTAATTTTAATACATTCTTCGATAATTTCCTTAATATCGCGTCCTTCAAGGTCAAGTGTTTTTGCACTATCAAACGATAAATCAACACTCGCATTTTGCGCGTAAACAAGACCGCTCACAACATTTTGAAGGTTGCCACCCGAGCCATAATGGTTTTGCAAGTCCTTAATTTGAAGATTAAGTCCAGCGTTTTTAGAATAAATGTACCACTCAGTAATAAGAGCGCAAGGCAAATTACGCATTTTCATCGCGCGAAGAGCCACGGCACTCACGTGACATTTTGAAAAAAGGCACTTAAAATATTCTTTTACAGGTACCAAAACGCAAAAAAGGGCAAGCGCTACAATAAAAGCACTCCCTAAAACAATTCCTACAATATATCCACTCGTTAAACCCAACATATTTTCCATAGACCTATTATATCATAGGGAAAACAAAAAATAAAGACCCAATTTTTAAAAATTTGATAGATTAAAATTTAGACATTTTACATACAATAATTATATGAAAATCGTTTTAACTGGCGGTGGAACTGGCGGGCACGTCATTCCAAATTTGAGCCTTATTCCCGAACTTAAAAAACATTTTGACGAAATCTACTATCTTGGCGGAAACGGCATAGAAAAAGAACTCGTCCAAAAAAATCCCGACATAAAATTTGTCGAAATTCCAACTTGCAAAAGAAACAAATCGTGCAAGTTATGCAATGTCGCACTTCCCTTCAAACTTCTTTCATGCGTACATAAAATTAAAAAGGTTTTGAAAGAAATTAAACCCGACATAGTCTTTTCAAAGGGTGGCTATGTTTCACTTCCCGTGTGCGTTGCGTCTTATCTACTTAAAATTCCCGTTGTATCGCACGAGTCCGATATGACAATGGGCAAAGCAAACAAAGTTATCTACAAGTTGTCGTCAAAAATGTGCACAACTTTTGAAAAAACAAGCGAAAATTTAAAAAAAGCCGTCTACACGGGGTCTCCAATTCGCGAGAGTTTAGGCAAAGGTCAAAAAGAAATGGGGCTAAAAATGACAGGGTTTAAAGACGACCTTCCCTTTGTTCTTGTAACAGGTGGCTCGACGGGCGCGGAAAAGTTAAACGAAGTTGTTTTTTCTTCTCTTAAAACCTTAACCCAAAAATACAACATAATCCACCTTGTCGGAAAAAATAAAGGCAAGAAAATTGCAAGCCCGCACTATTTTCAAATGGAATTCTGCTCAAACATTGAACACCTTTTTGCAACCGCCGATGTAGTCGTGTCACGTGCTGGAAGTAACGCCATTTGCGAGTTGCTATATCTAAAAAAGCCTATGCTCCTTATTCCCCTTCCAAAAAGCAAGTCATCGCGTGGCGACCAAGTAGACAACGCAAAATATTTTGAAGAAAAAGGTCTTGCAAGGGTTTTAGCTCAAGATGACTTAACTCCCGCCACCTTAGAAAAAAATATTGACTACCTTTTTACTCACAAAACAAAAATTAGCAACATTTACTCAAACGGCAACAAAAATATTGTTAATGTCATTTTAGATGTGATAAAGAAAAAATCTTAAAGGACATATCAAATGAAATGCCTTTTTATTCTTTAATTTGTTAAGACTTAATTTAGATTTGAATGGGTTAAAAAATGACACATCGGTTGATATGTCATTTTTATTTAATCAATATTTTTTTATCTGTTTTTAGCACCTATTCCAAAACCGCTTCTTGCGCAAAAACAGACGCAAATTCTTCCATCATATCGCTTTCAAATTGTTCGCCTTTCGCGAATTCACTTGTAATTGACGCAAGAAATCCGCCCGCAATACTACTGAATTTTGTTTTTCTTCCCGCATTTGACGATGTGTTTTTAAACATATTTGCAAAGACTGCACATATGGTGTTTTGAGCAACTTTAAAAAACAAGTCCTTTTTCGCGCCACTTAACGCCCCAAGAAGAACGCTAACTGCATTGTCCGAAAATGCGACATCTTTGTCTTGATTCTCGACGAATTCAAGTTTGACCGCTTCTCTTTTATACTCTCCCGCCTTATCCACTGGAAGGTTGGATAAAATATATTGCACTGTCCTATCTTCGTAAAATTTCACGCAACCCGCAACGCAATTTTTCTTTTCGCTTAAACTAAGGTTGTCCCAATTTTGATAATTTTCAAAAAACATATTTACTCCTTTTTTTTAGTAACAAGCAGTAATAATTCTTTTTTATTGTACCGCAAACATAAAAAAAAGTCAAAACATTTTCCCTAAAAGAAAACCTTAATTTTTTTATATTTATTTTTAGGTAAAACCACGCCATTTAGCACATTTTGGACAAAATCAATTTCTGGCAAATTCTTACCTTTAACTCTTCTTACGCTATTAGGTAAAAAGATATTTATCGACTCTTGCTCTAAACTTTTTATTCTAACTTTTGCGACCTTTTTCTTTAAATTCACATCAATATTTATCGTAAGTCCATATGACAATCTAAGTCCCATCACTCGCATTCTTTTTGAATACTCTGGCAGACTATCAAACAAAAATATGTTGTTATTGCTACATATTGCAAACATATTTTGAAGGCATTTGCACAAACAAAGATTTTTGTCAATCGTCAAATTCCCAAATTTTGTAACGCCATCCCCGAACCCCAAGCACCCCTTGTCGTACTCTTCAATGATAAGGTTGCTTGATAAAAACCCCGTCAAAATTGAGTTTAAAATCTCGCCCCCGTCTCGCCCTTCTCCGCATGTAAAAAGTGCAAGCGCAAGGTCAATAAGTTCTGCACTTCCCATATAGCCAAGAGCACTTAAATATTTGTACTTTATGGTATTTGCAACAAGCGTCTCGTAATCTTTTTTTGTCGCGATAGGCTTAGAACCGACATTGTAAGGGAAAAGATAAGAAATATATGGCGACCTATTCGAACCTAAAAATAGGTTGCTATTGTACTCTTTGATTATCCCGTGATTGTCGACTTCGACATCAGGAACTTTCCCTAAAGCGTCCTCCCACTTTTGCATATCTTCTTCGCGTCCCGCCACAACGCAAAGTTTTGCTAAAATGTAAAAAACAACCTTCGCGCCCATAAAATCGCTCACGCAGTTTGACGCAATGCACCGCCCCGTGTTTTCGCATTTCGAGTTGCTAGACACCCCAAAAGGAGAGTCAAAAGAATGCGAAGTTGTGTTTAAATCAAAAAACGACAAATAAAAGTCCCCAACGCCACGGATAAAGTCGTAGCCTTGCTTTTTTAGAAAATCGACATCGCCCGATTGCTTGACATAACTATTTATAATCAAACTTATTTCGCTTCCAATATTTTTATCTAAAAGGTTGCAAACAGTAATATCACTTGGAGCGCCAGAGAACAAATCTTCGTTTGCAGGCACAAAAATTCCGTCGCACCCGAAAAGTTTATTAGCAAGATTGTGATATTGTTCTTTTTTTTCGCAAAAACGCAACAAAATAGGCTTCACGGCACCAAAAAGTCCATTTTGGAAGGTAAAACTGAGCATTCTTGATAAAACAACATGGTTGTTTATAAGCAAATTCAGTCCGTTTTGATAAAAAAGCCCGCCACTAAATTTGCCGTCGAACCCGCACAAAAAGAGGTATTTTCCATAGTTATACATTTTTTCGACCAAACTGCCCGTGATCTTTCCTTGCTTTGTCTCAATAAGTTGGTTTTCAATCGGGATCTTGCAACTATCAAAAAAATCAATTGTTGTAAGATTCATTTTTTCTTTCATAAAACTTGACGTCCGCACAAAGGCTTCTTCAAAATCAATTTTGTTTAAAACATCAATCGTTGTGTTTAAAAAATCACCTTTTTCATCTTCCACAAAAGTCTTTACAAAAAAATACACGCATTTTGTGTTGCTGACAACAAAACTATCCGTCGTTTTGTCTACTTCTCCCGAACTCACAATTCGACCGACCGCGCCAAATTTCACACCGTTTTGCTCGTTTTCGTAAATAATAAGGTCTTTTTCAAGCGCAATTTTTCCTTTTTTTTCTCTATCTACATCTTGTAGCCCTACTTCAACTTCCAAAAACCTATCACGTGTCGAATCTACTCGAATGCATACAACATCCGTTTCCCTATCGACAAAAACCCGCCTTTCAATTCGCCCGTCGCTCACTGCATAGTCAACGCGAACTTCGCCCGTTTCCATATTAAGTGACCTATGATAATCGCTCACAAGTCCCAAATCTTGGTGGTCGATAAAAACGTCTACAACACCCATTGTCTCCATTTTTTGACAAGTATATCCCGCGCCCCAAAGAGTATCCGTCAAATAATTTTCCGCATCGTTATAGTCTTGCGCTTTAAGTAGTTTAGTAATTTGTTCCCGCGTTTTTTTGCCGTCAATTATGTTGTTTTCACTTGACAAAACATCTTCACTATGTGCACAACCACAAAATCCGTCTTTAAATACCCTACTATCATTTAGTCTAATATTTTCCCTTTTTGCGCCCCCAAGAACAACAGCCCCCACCCTTGACGACCCGCAAAAAAGCGCACTAAAAAAATCGCTCCCCGCGCTCACAAACCTTAAAATCTTTTTATTTTCGCTCTTTTTTAATCCAAAAAGTCCCATACAAGTATAATTATTCCCCAAAAACAATAAAATCTTCACTCTTTCTTTATGCAAAGGAAAACAATTTTGTTTTTGGTTTATAATATTTACAATATACCTTATCTCTTACACGCTTTTAAAATTTAAGGCTCCAAAACAACAATTTTTAACCCTTGTTCTTTTGCAAAGTCCAAAGTTTTCTTTGTCCCGCCATTTTTTCCATTAAAAAGTGCAATGACAAGCGAAGAATTGTTTATCATAAAGCGGTTGCGCTCAAGCATACACTTAGCTCCAATATAATCATCATATATACACCTAACGCCGTCAAGTTTAGAAATCATTTTCCTATACCGTTCCTTGTCTTTTTCTCTCCACAACTTGTCTTGCGCCTTGCATGGAAGAGCGCCAATAAGTTTTATATGTGGATAACTCGTTTTTAACTCTAACACCTTTTCCGCACAAATCATATCAAAACCAAGCGCCATACCAGAAATAAAAACGCTGTACCCGTCTTGAATTGCCTTTACAATTTCCTTTTCAAGCACCACCACCATTTTCAAACACCTTTCATCCCCCTCATTGAACCCCCAAGGCAACCCCTGCGGTCTATGCCCCGTGAAGCAACAAGTGGTTTTTCTAAAACTTTCAAACTCTCTCTCACATTCCGCCTTTAGTTGTTTAATTTTTTCCAAATAATACATAATATCTCCTAATAGGTCACAATTCCGTATGTATATTGTAACAAAGACAAGCAAAATATCAAAACAAATTGTCGGGTTCCCGTACATATAATTTTGCGTGCATATGCTAAATTGCACTTAATAGGAGTAAAAATGAAAGTAAGTAAAGCAATAGCAATTAAAATTAGAGAAATAATTAAAGAAAAAGATATTACTTTATATAGAATAGAAAAGAATGCTTGTATTCCACATTCAACCATGATGGACATTGTTAACGCTAAACGCGAAAGTTGCAATGTTAAAACTTTGATTTTAATAATTAGAACGCTCGGATTAACTGTATCAGAATTCTTTGACGACCCTATGTTTGAAAGTGAAGATTTGGAGATTGACTAAATGAAAATATCTCAAGCGGTGGCAATGAGAATTAGAGAAATATTGGCTCAAAAGAATATGACACAATATAGATTAGAAATGAATTCTGGATTGTCCAAAGGAACCCTTACTTCTTTAATGTATGCTAGGTATAAAGGCGTAAATTTAACGACCTTAATTACAGTTATAAGAACTCTTGGCATATCGGTCGATGACTTCTTTAAAAGTCCACTCTTCGACGAAGGCAATTTAGATTGCGATTAGGTGTAAAATGAAATTGAACAAAGCATTCTCATTAAGAGTTAAAGAAATATTGAAAGAAAAGAAAATGACTCAATATAAATTGGGTCAGTTAACAGGGCTATATCATAGCACAATGACAGATATTTTAAGATGTAAATATCAAACACCAAATTTCAAAAATATGGCTCTAATTATTCGCGAACTTGGAATGAGTATGCAAGAATTTTTTGATAGTGACCTTTTTAATTTTGATAATTTAGAAATTGATGAATAAAAGCGGAACAAAATGCCCTATTCCATTTTGGAGTTAATCATATATGAATTTAGATGAAACAATTAGAAAAAGGATTTTGGAATTAGTTGAAGAAAATAAAACGACTTTGACGGCACTGTGCCTAAACCAAACTTAACACCTTCAACTATTTTTGATTTTATGTCTGGTAAAAGTAAATATCCAAAAGTTATAACTATTAAAAAAATTTGTTCGGGTGCAAATATCACTCTTGAAGAGTTTTTCGCGCGTGACTATTTTAATGGGACAGATGATGTGTATTAGATAAATGGGAGCAAAAATATGGTTTCACTAAATTATGCATTTTCTACTCGGGTTAGAGAAATATTAAAAGAAAAAAAGATGACCCAATATAGGCTAGAACAATTGACGGGCATCTATCATAGTACAATGAATGCAATTATGAACGATAGATGTAAATCTTCAAACTTTAAAACTATGGCACTTATATAATAAGAGAACTAGGTCTAACCATCCCAGAATTTTTTAATAGTCCAATTTTTGCGGACTTCGACAATCTAAGTATTGACGAGTAAAATAAATAAAATCAAAAATTAAAACTATTTAATATGAGGAGTGGTTATGAAAGTTAGTAAAGCGATTTCAATTAGGATAAGAGAGATAATAAAAGAGAAAAATCTTACCTTGTATAGAATAGAAAAAGTCGCGTGTATTCCACACGCTACAATGATGGGTATAGTTAATGCTAAACGCGAAAGTTGCAATGTTAAAACTTTGATTTTAATAATTAGAACTCTTGGATTAACCGTATCTGAATTCTTTGACGACCCTAT
Source organism: uncultured Clostridia bacterium (assembly GCA_937893125.1). Lineage (GTDB taxonomy): Bacteria > Bacillota > Clostridia > Christensenellales > UBA1242 > UBA7862. Next base: position 5,073 of record CALBHW010000048.1, on the reverse strand, counting down.
GTTTGAAAGTGAAGATTTGGAGATTGACTAAACATTCTTATTGATGACTAATAGCATTAGGTATTTCCCTAGTGCTTTTTTACTGGAAAATAAATTTTAAAAAAGTTGACATTCTTTGTTGACTTTATTTTATTAACTTACTATAATGTTTTATAGAACATATGTTCGATAAATATTTAAAAATATGTGTTGCTATTCTATTTTTATAAGGACTGCAATTACTATTTTACGCTGTAGCGACGCAATTAAAAAAAATAAAAGTCGACAAGGAATTGGAAAATGAAAAATTATCTTACTTTTGCAATTTTGCTAGAACTATCAAAACACGAGTATATTCCCGCTAAAAATTTAGCGGACAAATTTGAAATTTCGACGCGAAGCGTCTATCGATATTTGAACGAACTTGAAAGTGCGGGCATTCCCACATTCACGAAAATTGGCAAAAACGGCGGAATAGGCATAAAAAAGACATTTGCCCTAGAATCTCTCACCTTAAGCGACCAAGACAAAGATTTTTTGACAAATGTCATAAACACACTAAACATTGACGGTGCAAAGAAAGATTATTTTAAAGATAAACTTGGATTATAAAAAACACACCTTTTTAGTTTAAAAAAGGCGTGTTTTACTTTAAAAGCAAAAAGTCTATAAAAAACAACATTTACCCTTTAACAAATCAAAATAGTTTTTTTAGTTTTTGGTTAACTTAAACCTTTTAGTTGTAAAACAACTTAAAAGATTTTATAGCCCCCTAACATCGACATTTTTTATATATTTTTTTGCAACTTCTTGCGCTTTTAGGTGCTCTTCTTTACTTTTTAGTGGCATATTTTTTTCGTTATATTCCACTTGCCTATATTTTTGAATGCAATACTTTTTAGCCCCCGCAATAGATTTACAAATTTTTTCTATATCCGCCACCGTCAAATCTGGCGAAAAAGTTGTCCTAAATTCGTAGTCGACATTTGATTTTAAAAGCAAGTCGATGCTCTTTTTAACCTCGTCAATCAGCGGTTTTGAACACACAATTTTTTCGTAATCTTCAAGGGGTGCTTTTATGTCCATTGCCACAAAATCAACAAGTTTTTGACCTAAAATGTCGGCTAATACATCACTTCGCGTTCCATTTGTATCCAATTTGACAGAGTATCCTAGCCCCTTTAAAGCTTTTAAAAAATCAATCAAATCAGGTTGCAAAGTAGGTTCTCCGCCCGACACAACGACTCCGTCCAAAAAGTTTTTTCGCTCCTTTAAAAACGCCATCAATTTATCTTGGTCAACCTTACTTTCACCCGCTACAAGCAAATGCGAGTTGTGGCAATACCAACACTTAAAATTACATCCACGCGTAAAAATCACGCACGCAATTTTTCCTGGGTAGTCAACAAACGAGTTTCTTACAATTCCGCCAATAATCATTTTTTTCTCCTAAGACCCAAAAAGGCACAACAGTGCCTTTTTGTTCTTTTATTTTAATCATTTTATATGTTACAACAAAATATTGATTCCGATGTTTTTACTTTAAAATAGCCTAAAAATTTTGTTATGTTTTTATTTTGCCCGCTAAAATGCGCCATAAAAATATGCTCTTTCAATATTTTAGTTTCTAAAATCGCTCAACACATCTTCGATTTCGTCCTCGTCAACGACAAATTTCTTTCTATTCATATACTCGTCATATTTGCTGTCATTATAGTCTTGAACAGGACGCAAATATCCAACAACACGCGACCAAACTTCCGTTTTTTCGCCACATTCTGGGCACTCAAAGTGTTCGCCAGTAATGTAGCCGTGTTTTTGGCAAACGCTGAATGTAGGTGTAATTGAAATATATGGCATTTTTGAAGTTGAAAAAATCTTTTTGATAAGTGCCTTGCAAACATCCTTATCTTCAATTCTTTCGCCTAGATACAAGTGCAAAACAGTTCCGCCCGTATAGAGAGATTGAAGTTCGTCTTGAAGTTCGACAACTTTAAAAATATCATCCGTAAATTCGACTGGAATTTGCGTAGAATTTGTGTAACTAACAGCATTTTTGCCCGCGGTAATAATGTCTGGGAAACGCTTTTTGTCAAGTTTTGCAAGTCTCGCACTGACGCCTTCGGCTGGAGTCGCTTCAAGGTTGTATTGGTTGCCCGTTTCTTGTTGATATTCGACCATTTTTTGCCTTAAATAATTCATAACTTTAAGGGCAAATTTTTGTCCTTCTGGTGTTGTGATGTCGTGTTCTTCGCCAAGGAAATTCTTTAAACTTTCGTTCATTCCAACAATTCCTATAGTATTGAAGTGGTTGGACCAATATCCGCCCGTACGCTTTTTGACATCTCTCAAATAGTAAGCACAATAAGGATAAAGTCCTTTTTCAGTTTGGCTTTCAACCACTTTTCTCTTAATTTCGAGCGAATTTTTAGCAATGTCAGCGTACTTTGAAAGCATCGCAAAGTATGCACTTTCATCTTCCGCTAGATATCCTATTCTTGGAAGATTTATTGTAACAACTCCGATTGAGCCCGTGAGTGGGTTGGAGCCGAAAAGTCCGCCACCGCGCTTTCTAAGTTCAGAGACATTAAGTCTTAACCTACAACACATTGAAACAGCGTCTTCTGGCGAAAGGTCGCTGTTGACGAAGTTTGCAAAATATGGAATACCGTATTTGCAAGTAATGTCCATAATTTTATTTACAACTTCGCTATCCCAGTCAAGGTCTTTTGTAATATTGATTGTTGGAATTGGGAATGTGAAAACTCTGCCGTTTGCGTCGCCTTCAATCATAACATCGCAAAACGCTTTGTTTATAATATCCATTTCCGCTTGATATTCGCCATAAGTCGTGTCTTGCATTTCTCCACCGATAATAATAGGTTGGTCTTTCAATGTTTTTGGGCAACGAATGTCAAGTGTGATATTTGAGAATGGGCATTGGAAGCCGACTCTCGTTGGAACATTCATATTGAACACAAATTCTTGCAAGCATTGCTTAACTTGCTCATATGTTAAATTGTCCTTTCTAACAAAAGGTGCACAATAAGTATCAAAACTGCTCCACGCTTGTGCGCCCGCCGTTTCACCTTGTGTCGTGAAAGTAGCATTAACGACTTGCCCCAAGAAACTTCTAAGGTGTTTTGCTGGTCTGCTTGACATTTTTCTTGGAACGCCAGTAAAGCCATCAGTCAATATTTGTCTTAAATCCCATCCAACACAATAAGCGCCAAAGAATCCAAGGTCGTGCAAATGTAATGCCCCACTTTCGTGCGCTTCTTTAACTTCTTGTGGATAAATTTCATTTAGCCAGTAATTCTTTGTAAACGACTCTCTTACATAGTTGTTAAGTCCAGCAACACTATGTTGCATATTCGCATTTTCCTTAACCGCCCAGTCCGCACTGTCAAGATATTTTGTGAATAGGTCAATTGTCGCGCCCGTCAAAGCATTGAGTTCTCTAGCGCTTGTACGCTTTTCTCTATAAAGGATAAACGCCTTTGCAACCTTTGCGTGCCTATTTTCAATCAAAACCTTTTCAACTATATCTTGGATTTCTTCAACAGTAGGCATCCTTGTGCCAAACCTTGCTTCAGCCGTCTTTTCAACTTCAAGTGCAAGCCTTTCCGCAAGTTCCTTATCGTGTCCATCGCACGCGAGCGCAGCCTTATAAATAGCGTTTGCTATCTTTTGCCTATCAAATTGCTCTATTTTCCCGTCTCTTTTTCTAACTTGTGTCAACATAAATTTTTCTCCTTTTGTGTCTGAGTCTAATTTAACATACACAACATATTGTGTCAACTAATTTTAACAAAATACTATATATTGTGGTAAGTTTGTACAAAGTGCACAAATTTTATTTTTGTAAGTTTGCACAAAAAAATAAAAGTTGAAAATAAGTTTGTAAAATTTCTTGACTTTTTTCGTCTTTTAACACAATTCGCTTACTAAAAGGGTTTCGCAAAAATTGGTTATTAAAATTAAACAATTTTCTTGCATAATTTCCACTAAATTTAATCGAATTTTTACCTATAAAGTCGTTTTTAGTTTAAAAAGGCAGGTCTTTTTTTTACAAAAAAAATATCATTTTTTATATAAAATTTGACCGTTTTTTTTAAAAGAATTCTTAAAAAATTTGGAAAGATTTTCTCATAGATTGTTAAAAGCTAGAATAATGTCTACAAGTGATTGCTCATAGAGTTTAACAACTTTTACAACAAAAAAATGTCCAGCATATCTGAAATATATGTTCTAAAACTGTTAATGAGATTTCTCTTACAACAAAAAAAAGAAGGGTCAGCAAATCGCTTTTCCTTCTTTTAAATATTTATCTGTTTAAATATTATTTATTAAATGAGTTTATTTTACAAAAAACATGCCATTACAAAGCATTATCCTTTGATGTTGTAAAGTCGCTATCTTGTAGCGTTACAGACGAACTCACAACTGCGTCTCCATAAACGCCGTCATTTCCCTTTGTCTTAACAACAAACTTAATTTCATCGCCACTTCTTAGTGTCAAAACATAATCACCAAGTTGTTCAAATGTTCTTTCAAAATAAATTGTTTTTTCTGCCGTTCCGCGTTTAATATAAATCCCAACAATTTTATCATCAATATTAAGCCCCATTCTCTTTGCAACGCTATTTTCGGCAACTTCGACTACAAGAGCATTATTTGTGACCGTATTTGTCGAGTTCTCTTCGTCATAAACATTATTTTGGTCGCAAGCGGTGTATGTTACTCCAAAAACGACCTTTTTAACGCCGACACTTTCACCTGATTCATTATTATTTGTATAGTTATAAATAATGTTCTCAACGACATTTTTTACATTATTTGAACAAATTGCGTTTGCAATATTATCTACAAGTGAAGATGTGATTTTTGCGTTGACAATTCCCAAAAATTCGCCATTTGAGTCGAAAAGTCCGCCTCCGCTGTTTCCTTGGTTAACCGCTGTGTCAATTCTAAAACATCTTAAACTTCTTTTTTTACCCGCAATTGTAACTGAAATACGCTCACTAGTTTGGCTTATAATTCCGCTTGAAACGCTCATTCCACCGCCAGATGGATTTCCGATTGCAATTGCGT
>CALBHW010000047.1 GCA_937893125.1 uncultured Clostridia bacterium | reverse complement strand
TTCTTCTACTTTTGCACCAATCCAGCAGTTGTAGGTTCAACCAGTTATAACGACCAAGGAACAATCTATTACACATCTACTTCCGACTCTTCTTTAGAGAACTGGTATGACATTCCATCTTCCGAAACCCAACTCTATGCTTGCTTTATGACACCAAATTATACAAGTGAAGCATTGTACACGGGACGCGCTACCCAAATTATTATTTCAAATAAAGTAGTAAATATTCCTTACAAGGCTTTTTATTATAAATCAATAACTGATGTGGTAATTCCACAAAGCATAAAAAATATTGGATATGGGACAAGTAATACAAGTTATGGGGCGTTTTATTATTGTAGAAAATTAAAGAAAGTTTTTATGCCAAATAGTGTGACGAGTATAGGGGGCTATGCTTTTTATGAATGTAGTAATTTAACAAGCATAACGATACCAGATAGTGTGACGAGTATAGGGAATTCTGCTTTTTATGGTTGTAATGGTTTAACAAGTATAACAATCGGGAATAGTGTGACGAGTATAGGGGATTCTGCTTTTTATTATTGTAGTGGTATAACAAGTATAACGATACCAAATAGTGTGACGAGTATAGGGGGCTATGCTTTTTATGAATGTAGTAATTTAACAAGCATAACGATACCAGATAGTGTGACGAGTATAGGGAATTCTGCTTTTCAGTATTGTAGTGGTTTAACAAGTATAACTGTATCGGCAAACAACTCTACTTATTATTCTTCTGGAAACTGTCTTATAAAGAAATCTGACAATTCGTTAATTCAGGGTTGTAATACCTCAGTTATACCAAATAGTGTGACGAGTATAGGGGGCTATGCTTTTTATGAATGTAGTAATTTAACAAGCATAACGATACCAGATAGTGTGACGAGTATAGGGGATTATGCTTTTCAAAGGTGTAGTAGCTTAACAAGCATAACAATACCAGATTGTGTGACGAGTATAGGGAGTTATGCTTTTTCTGGTTGTAGTAGCTTAACAAATATAACAATCCCAAATAGTGTGACGAGTATAGGGTATTCTGCTTTTGAAGATTGTAGTGGCTTAACAAATATAACAATCCCAAATAATGTGACAAGTATAGGGTATCAGGTTTTTTCTGGTTGTAGTAGTTTAACAAATATAACAATCCCAAATAGTGTGACGAGTATAGGGTATTCTGCTTTTGAAGATTGTAGTGGCTTAACAAGCATAATCATACCCGATAGTGTGACAAGTATAGGGCGTTCTGCTTTTGGAAATTGTACTAGTTTAACAAGCATAACGATACCAAACAGTGTGACGAGTATAGGGTTTCAGGCTTTTTATAAATGTAGTGGTTTAACAAGTATAACGATACCAAACAGTGTGACGAGTATAGTGGATGAAGCTTTTAGAGATTGTAGTGGTTTAACAAGTGTGACAATTGGCACTGGTGTGACGAGTATAGGGTCCTCTGCTTTTTCTAGTTGCTCAAATCTCACATGTATAGTTTTTGCGGATACAAGTAAAACTTGGACGGTTGGTTCTAATACAATTAGTGTAACCGACCCAACACAAAATGCGACATATTTAACTAATACATATAAATCTGACGCTTGGACTAAAAATAGTTAAGTAAAGTTAGGTATAGTTAAGTATGGACAACAATTTTTTGTTGAATTTAAAAATAAAAATCAACCTTAGAAGATTAAACTAGGGTTGGTTTTTTGTTTGGGGAATAAAGGAGTGTATCTTAAATATTTTGAGAGAGATGTAAAAGGGGCGGTCGAGCGGGCAGTGCGAATGCGTTGGCGCTCGGTCGCCGTATGTTTTTTTATCAATCTCGATATTGACAATGGGGGAAAGGTGGTGTAAGATTGTTGTTGGAAGGAAGAAAAAAATGAAAAGCGTTTTTGAAGAAATTAGAGAAAATTCAAATATTTTTGGTTTGTATAATCAACACGACCAAACACAAAGTATTTATGATAGAGTAAAAGAAGCGTATAATGCCGATAATGTTGCGCAACAAAAGGAAACACCAGTTAGGAATTTGCAAGCGCAAGTTAATCAAAGTTTTAAGCAAGTTAGCATTAACGCTCACGACGAATATATCAATCTCCTTGACGATTTAGGCAAGAATGTTTTTTGCGTAGAAGAGTTGCCACATAAAATGACTGAAAAGGGTGAGTCTTTTGAAAAAAAGCTTGCGGTTTTTGAAGAGAAATTTGGTCTTTATATTAAAACTATGACGTATAACGCGGTTTCATATACTGGAATGTTGCCTGTTTTGAAAGGAAATAAGCATAAAGAAGAGTTTTTCTCAATAAAGCGCGTTGTGGGAGAAGACAAGGACGGAAATAATAAGATTAGTTTTGTTGGGTTCCGCAATTTTGGCGCGAAATGTAGCGTTATGCAAGAAAATTGTTCTGACTCTGAAATTATAAAAAATGGCGTTGCAAATGGTTACGGCGGGAAAACGGTTGCGGAAATTTATGATATTCTTGAAAGAAAATACAACAAAACTTGCAATTACATTTATTCAAGTGAAATTTTGAAAGGCAAAGCCAAGGAATCCGCCATTGAAAACCTAACCTAAAAGAATTTTTAACAAATAAAACATCTAATAATAAAAAGTCTCTACCTTAATTGATAGAGATTTTTTTTGACAAATGAAAATTAGTTGAGTTAGTCGTCGACTTCGTTAAAAATTGGGTCATCAAAGAAATCACGCAAAGTAAGACCTAGCGTGGAACAAATTTGGTAGACAGTTTCAGTGCTTACGCGTTTTTTCTTATTGTTGACAACATCACACATAGTTGAGCGTGGTACTCCGCCATTTTTATATAGTGAATATTGCGATAAATTTCTTTCGTTTAATAACTGTGTAATCCTTATACTTATTGCCTTTGATAATTTCATATTTTGTCCTTTTAAAATTAGTATGAGCCTTCCAATTCAGTTGTTTTAAAGGCTGGGTCATTGAAAAAATCAAAAAGGGTTATATCTAGGGCTTGGCAAATGTCAAGAAGCGTTCTCGTGCCTGGATTTTTGCTCAGACCGTAGAAAATACATCTTATAGTAGCAGATGGTAGTCCCGCCAAGTTTGCTAGTTTGTTTGGCGTAATGTTTCTTTCATTACACAAATCAAAAATTCTTTTTGTTATTGCTTCTTCTAATTTCATAATTATTTTTCCTTGCTGAGAACGATTTTCTAGCGAAAAGTTTTGTATGATTTATTATAAATTCCATTTTACAACTAAAAATTATTTTGTTAACTTTTTAATAAAATCTATAGCAAATTGTTTATTTTCAGGTGTTAGGTTGTTAAATAAATCGAGAATATTTTTATCTTCTTTGTTGTATTCCTTGCCTAGATAGAAGAAGTCTTGAACACTTATCCCGAAGATGTCGAGAAGATTAAGAAGCGTACTAACTTTTAACTCAATTTGCTTGTTTTCAATTCTTGTTACATACAATTCACTTTTATCTAATCTAAAACTAGTTTCTCTTGCGCTTAAATTTGCTTTATTTCTAAAATAACCAATTCTACCTAAAACGTCGTCGTAAGTAATTTTGTTCATTATACACCGCCTATATTTATATTTTAACCTAGTGTTATTTTTTATTTCGTTCGATGTGTGATAGTAAAAAATGAAAAATGATTGCTTTTCAATATAAATATGATTGACTATGGTATATAACAGCCTTATAATGATTGATATGAATATTTGTTTTATTGGTCATAGGAAAATTTGGGGTGGGGATGTGAGAGATAGGTTGAAGCGGGTGGTTGAAGATGAAATTCGGGGCGGGGGAGAGCTTTTTACAATGGGGACGCACGGGGACTTTGATAGAATGGCGCTTGGGGTTTGTCGGGAGATGCGGGAAAAGTTTAAGGGGATAAGAATTGAAGTGGTTTTGACGAGTTTGAAAGTCCTTAAAAAGGAAATTGTTTTTGATGATGAGTATGGAAAGGAATTTGTTGTGCCATATAGCGATGTTGAGACCATAATGTATGATATTGAAGAGGAGCATTTTAAGCGTCAAATCATTGTTAGTAATCAAAAAATGATTGATAGGTGCGATGTATTGATTTGTTTTGTTGAAGAAAGAAAAAAGCCTAGCGGGGCAAGGCTTGCGCTTATGTATGCAAAGAAAAAGGGGTTGAAAATTATAAATTTATTTAATGACATATAAAGTAAAACAATTTAGAGAAAATTTTATAATTTAGAATTGTTGGAACAGACTTTTAAATAATGACAAAAATAAAAGATAAATGATTGTACAATTTTAGAAAAAACTTTCGCTATATGTTTATCATAGATTTTTTTAAAAAAAGATTGTTTAGTAGCGAAAAGGATTGCAAAAAAATAAGATGTTATATGAGTGCGGAAGAAATAAATGTTTTGGCGGTCGCGGTGGCGAAAGCGGTTAGAGAAAATATGTGTGATAGGGAAATTGACGAATTTATGACGCTTCTTGGTCAAATTTTGTGTAATTTATCGACTTATCATAAGTGTAAGTGATTATTTAGAATGTTTTTGCGCATAATATGTTTTGAAGCGTTGTGGGCATATTGAAGTCAAAAAAATACATAGTAATTTTTACGACTTTTTAAGAAAAACTTAACTTTTAACGCGAATTGTGGGCTTATAAAAAAATTTATAGGGTTATTTTTGCGAATTTTCAAGAAGTTTAAGGTATTCATCCCAATGTTCTTCGCGTATGGGCATTGGCGGGGCGGAGTCAAAAAATATAACTAGTGCTGGCGAAATTGCGTTCCATTTGTCGACGATTTTGTAAGAGACGACCTTTCCTTCTTTAATTAGGCGTTTGACCTTTGCGTGATAGTTAAAATACATATATTTATTTTGATGAAAAGCAAGAAAAATATGTATTAGTGAAAAAATAGTGAGATAGTGAAAAGGGCTAGTGATATTTAGAAAAAGAAAAGTTTAAGTTGCAAAATTTTTTTAAGAAAATGTGCGTCGTAGGAGAATATTGAATAGTCTTTACGACCTTTGAGCTAAGTATTAGAGATTTGTGGCGGTTGATAAAAGATGCTTTACAATAAATTAAGTGATGACTTCTTAAAAAAAAAGCGTTTTACAAAAAATGTCGAAAAAATTTAAAAAAATAGAAGGAAACTATTTTAAATTTTGGATAAGTAGAGTATAATAGTTATGTAGAAATAAAAGGGGGAAGCCAAATTGAAAAAACGGGCAAAACTGTGTTTATACATTTTTCTTGTTCTATCGTTTGTGGCACTCGGGGTTTTAGGGTATTTCATTTTTAACCACTCGGGTGACAACGTTATGACAGGGTCGAGAAAGTTTGTGACTTTTAACACGGTCAAAAATGCGACTTCCTACTCTGTTGAAGTTGATAATGAGAGAAGCGCAACATATGTCGTAAAAAAGGACAAGGTTGCGGATAAAGATAATTGCTTTCAATTTGTGGTTAGCGTATCGGTTGGGGATAAAAAGGTGGCGGAAGAAAGTTACCTCCAAGAAATTGAATATCAGCGCATAGGCACCAATAAAATTGATTGTAAAATTAAAAATTATACAATCATTTTTTTTGATGACGAACAAAATGTTATTGAAGATAAGACTGTTCATTACATAGACCAGGAACTAAAGAATGTTGATGACGACATTTTTTGCGTGGTTGTGAGCGAATATTTTGACGATATTTTTGTGAACGACGGCACATACACAATTACATTTACACCTTTTGAAGGTGAAAACGAGATAAAAGACGAAAACGGGAAGAGTCTTTCCGTGACCGAAGAAATGACTTATCGCGCATATTATAAAAACGACTTTTTGCGTCGCGGAGAGTTCTTTTATAATGGAAAGTGGCACGACTATGTTATTGATAGTAAGGACGAGCTTGTCGATTTTGTTTGGAGAGCTGTTTTGTATCGTCAATCGGGCGTTAATTTTTATGTTGATACGAATGAAATTACGACATCTAACATAAACTCGCTTGTTTTTAATGCGGTTGAAGACTATCCTGAATACAACGCGCTTAATGACCTTCCGATTTGGGCAGTTTTAAATGGAAATGTGGGGACATTATCTAATTTTACATATTATTTGCCTGAAAACTTCACAAAAGATAGCAGTAAACTTGATATGAATAAGTTGTCGGAAGAGCAAAAAGCAGTAGTCGAACAAAGTAGATACGAAATTTATGACCAATTTGAAGTGCCATATATAGAAAAAACTGCGGGCGAAAGGCATTTCTATATCGACAAAGAAAGAGCGGACAAGTCATTAACTGTACTAGATAAAAGGCGTAGCCAAAGTGGAAATTATGTCGCGGATGAAGTCGTTGTTTATAACACAGAACAACTTTTTATGGTTGTGCAAAACGGCGGACGGCCTGTTTTTGTAAATGGAAAAAGTGATGTCGCAAAGGCGGTTTATGAAAATGCAATTGCGGTTTTAAAGCGAATTAACAATAGTGATGACCTTTCAGAATACGAAAAAGCGCTCAATATATATAACTATTTGACGGGCGAAATCGTTTACGATTGGACAATTTATAGTTATATGGACGAAGTGGGAAGTTTCCTTGTAAGCGACTTTGGTGAGTATAGTTGCTTCTACCTTGAAGGCGTGTTTTATGATTTTGGTAGCACGACTCATTATGCTGTGTGTGATGGTCTTGCAAAAGCATATTCTCTTATGTGCAACATTGAAGGCGTAAAATGTGAAAAAGTAAATGGAATAGCTAGAACTAGTAACGGCAATGGGCAACACGCGTGGAATAGGGTTAATTTAAAGGCGGATGCGGAAAGAAATCTTGAAGCGGGACATTATTATGTTGACTGCACGTGGGGTGAGGGTCGTCTTGAAGATAATAGTACGCTTGGCGATAGTAAAAAATATCAATTTTTGACTCATACATACTTTTTGTTTAAACAAAACGACAGGGAAAGAGCAATTTATTATCCTATAATTGAAACGGAAGATTCAAAGGATTACGGGTATTACAAAAATACAAAAATTGAGTGCGAAAAAGACGGCGAAAACATTTTAGTTGACCTTTATGTTGAAAGCAACGACGATTTTGACGCAATTATTGTCGAGACATATAACCAATATAAAGTGTCGGGGAAGGCTTCAAATTATGTCGAAATGATGATCGATAAAAATTATAGTAGGCTTTCAACTGATGACAAGGTGCAAGACAGACTTGAATATCTTGCAAGAACGGGAAAGATTAGCGCCAACTATAAATATATTAAAGACATATCAGACAATCTTCTTTTTGTCATTTTTGGCGAAAATTAACGAGTTTTTGTAAGTTTTTAAAATAAAAAAGAGTAACTTTTAATAAGTTGCTCTTTTTAATATATTAACTATTGTAATCGTAAGGAATTTTGTTTTTGTGTTCGCCAAGTAAATTTATTATAAATCCGTTTTCAACCTTGCACCACCATTTTGGGTCGTTTAGTGGGAGTTCTGCTAAAATCCATTCATCGCTTGCGTGGCGTTCTTCAATCAATTTTAAATCTTCTATTTTTACTGAACAAACAATGTCATCTTTAAGTAATTCAAAGTTCTCGTCATTTTTTAAGAATTCTTTATCCTTGCATCTTTCATCAATAAAAATGACTTCAAAACAGTTATCCCTAATTTCTCCGCTGATAATATCTCCAATCATTCCTTTGTGTACATCAAACTTTTTATATTCTTCTCGGTCTCTTAAAACTTCAACTTTGTCTAAATATTGCATTTCTCTATTTTCCTTTTTGTATTTTATCAATTTTTTTAAAAAATGTAAACGCTTATAGCTTATCTAATGTTCATTTATGCTTTTTTGGGGCGCATAAGTTTTATAAAAAAAGTTAAAATTTTACGAAAAAAGTGGTCAAATTTGCTTGACATGGGGGGGG
>CALBHW010000046.1 GCA_937893125.1 uncultured Clostridia bacterium | reverse complement strand
TTACATTGTTAAACTATTTTAACAAATTTATATCATCAAAATATAATGTTTTACCCTGGAAACCACGCTTTGATAAAACTTTTGACAATTGCTCAAGAATTATTGGCGTTTTATCATAAAATTTGACCTTCCCAAATAGCATTTCTAAGTTTGACTTAATTGCTTCATAATGAGTACAACCAATGACTATATTCTTTATATCTTTCACCATATAGAATGATAATTGCTCGTTTAAAAAATCTTGAATATTTTGTGCTTTGTCGTCAATCATTTTTGCTAAGCATGAAAAACCAACGCAATAACAATTTGGATTGCTTTGATATTTTTTTATAATTTTACTATTTTTTAATGTATTTGTTGTGGAAAGAACAAGAGTCGGGCGTGATAGAATTCGTTTGTTTAAAAGTGGTTCATAAAAAAAGAACTTAATTTCTTTAAAATTATCTCTTAAATAGTCTTTAAACATACTTGAAAGCGTGTTGCACGCAACAATCACTGCTTTTAAAGTAAAATGAGTTGTAAAATAGTCAAAAACTTGTTTGATATGATTTCTTAACTCTTCTTGAGATTTATTACCATATGGGCAATATTTTTTATCGATAAAAAGAATATAATTTTCAGACGAAAAAACTTTTTTAATCTTTGAAAAAACCATTTTTCCGCCTGTTCCACTATCAATCACTAAAACCCAATCTGACATATTTATTATATATGTTTTTTTTACAATTTTTGTAATTGAAGGAATTAAAAAATATTAAAATACGAAATTAGTTTTTTGCATACAAATATTTAAAAACATTTATCAAAAATCACGTATGTTTTTATTGCTAGCCAAATAAAGCCCAAAACAAAAAATGTTTGAATGAGTTTAAAATTTTGTTTTGTTACATTTTTTCAATTGTAATATCAAAAATGTCATCAAAAGTAATTTTGAGCCCGTCAAAACTTACTGTTCTTAACGCAAAATCAACCTTTGCTTTACCTACTTTTTCTTTATAATAGCCATCTAAATAATATTTTACTTTTAAAAGGTCGCTTTTCTTGTAATCAAACAAAATTTTTGTCATTTCTGCTAGTTTTTCTTGCGAAATATCGCCTTTTTGCATCCTATCGTGTTCATATTCTTTCATTTTAAGCGCATCGTGCAAACCCTTTAACGCGTCAAAAGGCGCAAACTGTTTTGCTCTATCGCTTTTTGACATCTTCACTCTTTTCTCCACTTCTGTGTCCCCCAATCATTTCATTACGCTCTTTTTGTGTTGCTTTTTCGTTTAAGTCAAGTCCTTTTAAGACGGCATTTTTACCATATTTATCTTTTAATTTTATAACGCTTTTTACTACATTTTTTTGTTTCGCTACATTTTTTGAAAAAAAGTCATATTGTTCTTGTTCTTCTGGCACAAGCGCACCGAATGAAAAACCAATTTTTCGCACAAATTGTTTCCTGTCAACAACCTTTGAAAAAATGTCCAAAATTGGCTGTGCCATAAGTGAATAAAGGTTTGTTACTACATTAAAACGAACACTTCCCTTTGATCCAGAGCCTTTGTTGTCGCCATAGCCAACATATACCACTGCAGTTTGAGTGCTAAATCCCAAAGTCGATAACTGATAGCACCCTTCTTGCAACATTTCTTTTAAAACCACAACTGCTTCTTCATAAGTATAGTTGTAAGGTAAAATTTGCGACATAGAGATTGAACGCGAACGGGTTTTGTAAGATTTTATATCCTTCATTTCGCAACTTTCGCGTCCCCACGCGTGGTCAATAAGAAGCTCCGCATTAACTCCAAATTCTTTATATAAAAGGTCTTCATCAAAGGCACGAATGCCCGCCATATCGGTTATGCCATATTTTTCAAGCCTACTCACAGTACCAACTGATATTTGCCAAAAATCAGTAAGTGGTTTATGGTGAGACAATGTACGAATAAACTTCGCTTCATCAAGCATTCCAAGCCTGTCTGGGGCGGATTTTGCTGTTATGTCAAGTGCAATTTTTGCAAGATACATATTTGTTCCTACACCAACACTGGACGGAATATGCAATGTATCATATATCTCTTTTGTCAACTTTTCGGCGAACTCACGCGCGGTCATCTTATATAAAGCAAGATAATCCGAAGCGTCGATAAAACACTCATCAATTGAGTAAACATGAATATCGTTTTTGTCAATATATTTTAAATAAATTGCGTATATGTTTGACGCATATTCAATATATTTTTTCATTCTTGGTGGTGCTAAAATAAAATCAATATTTTTAGGAATTTCGTAAAGTCGACACCTATTTTTAACTCCACATTTTTTAAGAGCCGTTGAAACAGCAAGACAAACGGTTTTATTTCCGCGTGTCTCGTCCGCCACAACTAGTTTTGCTTTCATAGGGTCAAGTCCACGCTCAGCGCACTCAACGGACGCAAAAAAGGATTTCATATCAATAACAAAATAGCATCTATCTTTAATCACGACATCATCTCTTATCATAATATTTTCTCCTTTTATACATAAATTATACTCCGAGCTTAACTAAAGTAATTACTCACTTTTAGTTGTTTTAGCTCAATATATACATCAATTATACTCTATATCGACCCTACTTGACTAGTTTTTCTAGATAAAAAAATTATCATTTTTATAACAAACTTTTTAAAAGAAATCATCTCCAAAATCATTGCTCTAATTAAAAAATGCTTTGTTTGAATGCTTTAAAGCAATAAAAAAGAGTGCTAGGTTACTAACACTCTTCTTTTCATTTGTACTTAGAAATATTTTGTCTTTTGCCAACTTATGTATTACAAGTTGCAAGACATAAGTGCCCCGAGACTTCGCCTTCACGAAGCCTGGTGCGGATGAGAGGACTTGAACCCCCACGGTCTCCCATTAGATCCTAAGTCTAACGCGTCTACCAATTTCGCCACATCCGCAAAAAAAATGGTGATCCACCCGAGGTTCGAACTCGGGACCCCTTGATTAAAAGTCAAGTGCTCTACCGACTGAGCTAGTGAATCACGCATGGCTGGGGTGGCAGGATTTGAACCTACGCATGCAAGAGTCAAAGTCTTGTGCCTTACCGCTTGGCTACACCCCACTATTTCCAACTACTCGACCATTATATACAATCTTAAAAAAATAATCAAGTACTTTTAGACATTTTTTTTAAAAATTTTTAATTTTTTTATATTTTTTTTAAATTTTTTATTTTCTTCACAAATTTTGACTCACTTTTTAGTTGTTTTTATAAAAATTGTGTGACTACCTTCCCCAAAAAACGATATTTTGCCAATAACTATAAAAAGTTTTAAATTTTAAAAAAAACCAATTATTTTTAATTTAACAACCTTTTGCACTCATACGGGTAAATAGTAAATTGTTATATAAAAAAATCACATTTCGTGTTCTAGGTCTATTTGGCGTTTACCTAAAATGTATTTTGCTTTGGAATATAATTTATTTATATCTGGCTTCCTTTGAAAATTTTTGGTTTTAAAATTTTCGACGCTATTTTTAACTGACAATGCAAGGGATTGTTGGGCAACATAAAAAATTGATTTTGCGTTTTCACTACTATATCTTACTTTATCATTCCCACCATCCATCAAAACTTGCAAGCAATGGTCATTCATAAATTCTTCATTTGTCATATTTGTTGTATAAACACCAAGGGTATTTTTATTTGCAATTTGAGTACCGTTTCCCCACATATTTTTTGTATCAAAATATTTATAAAAACGAGAAAAATATGTGTTACGCATTTTTTTGCTTGCATTTTCTGGAATATCGTAACCGTCACAACCAGAAATAATTTGGATTGAAGAAACTCCCCCGATTAAACTTCTTGGCGCGTACGAAACACAAATAATTTGTGACATAATTTTTGATATTTGTTCGTAGGAAAATCCACATTCTGTCATATTTTCATATGCATAATGAATAACCTTATCAAAAGCAATTGAGCCATAACTATGGCAAAAAACGGTCAAAAGGTTAAAGTTTTTTTCCGTTTTTTCAACGCTTAAAGGCTTGCCGTTTTTGTTTAAATAAAGTGGTCTTAGTAATCTTTTTTCAATAATTTGCGCCTCTTCATTCTCTAAGCGCGAAATTTCCGTTTGATTTTTTAAAGGATAGTGGCCATAACAAAAACCAACCAAATCGTAATCGTTTCTATCTATATCCTTTGAGACACTGTTGTTTAAAAGTAATTCTTCCGCCGACTTGCAAAAAGCATTTGCATCTTTTGGGTCAAAAGTTCTATTCCCGCCAAAACACAAAACCGTCGGCTTAGAAATTTTATATTCACTAATATCAAGCTTTTCCCAATGGTCTTTTTTTGTTGTGTCGCGTTTTCCGCACTGCATCGGGACAATTTTTGGCTGGTCAAAGTACATATATTACCCTTCTTTTAGACTTGGCTGGGGTGGTAGGGTTCGAACCTACGCGATGTTGGAGTCAGAGTCCAATGCCTTACCACTTGGCGACACCCCAATAAAAGTGTAAAAATTTTACATTTCACTTTTGTTTAAAATATTTGTTTGTGTGATTAAAAATTTTAAACACAACTAATTATGTTACAAAAAAGCAAAAAAATCAAGCAAGAAATGACATTTTAATTCTTTTTCCTAAAAAAATTGTAAAAATATAAAAAATATTCGAGAATAAAGTTGACAAGTTTTTGTTATCGTGATAAAGTATAGAAGCATTGAATGTGCGGGTGTAGCTCAGTGGTAGAGTTCCAGCCTTCCAAGCTGGCTGCGAGGGTCCGATTCCCTTCACCCGCTCCACATTTGTTTCAGTAGCTCAGCTGGATAGAGCACCGCCCTTCTAAGGCGGGTGTCGGGGGTTCAAATCCCTCCTGGAACACCAAAAAAGGTGCAAAGGTTCCCACTTTTGCACCTTTATAAAATAAAATGCAATTTGTTTTAAGGTCTATTAGTAAGAATTTTAACATTGCCTTATTTCAATAAAATTTCTAACAGAAATCTTTGTTGATGGTTTATCGAAAACAATTTTGACTTATTCAAAAACACCTTGCACTTTGATTTTTCAAATTTGACCTAACAATAAATAAAAAAAATATGGTGAATGTAGTTCAGTTGGCTAGAACGCCAGATTGTGGCTCTGGAGGTCGTGGGTTCGAGTCCCATCTTTCACCCCAGTTATAAAAGGACATCTATATAGGTGTCTTTTTTTATAAAACATTCCCCTTTGAATGTATATTTTGCAAAAAACAATCTAAACTAGGATTAAAGGGGGATAAAAAATGAAAATCGCTAATTTTATTGCTTGGATCGTGCTACTCATTGGAGCGCTTAACTGGGGATTGGTGGCTATTTTTAATTGGAATTTAGTCTCAGCAATCACAGGTGGCGTTGCGGTCATCGCAACAATCATTTATTGCCTTGTAGCGGTTGCAGGCATTTGGCTTTTGATTGTTCCATTTATTGATAGAGGCAAAATTTCTCTTTGGGACTAACATCAAATTGAAAAAGCCTTTCTTTTAGCACACTAATTTATCAAAACAATATTTTGGGCAAAAAAATCTTCGAAGTGACATCGCTTCGAAGATTTTTTAATGGATATATTACTTGGGGTAGATTATTCTTTACTGTATTTTTTTAGAACAATATATAACTTTGCCTTTTATATTTAAATTTAATTAGAGCAAAATACAAATTATTCCGCCCTTACCTTCATTGACAATTCTGCCTAAAGTTTTACGCATTTTCTTTTGCGCTTCTAGTGGCATTTGAACAATTTTTTTGTTTAAGCCCTCGTTTACAAGGCTATGCAAACTTTTGCCAAACATATTTGTTTCCCAAAGCCCTTTTGGATTGCTTTCAAATTCTTTAAGCAGATATTTAACAATATCTTCACTTTGTTGCTCGCTTCCAACTACAGGGCAAATTTCGGTATTAACATCCACTTTCATAATATGCAAACTTGGAGCGCTTGCTTTTAATCTCACACCGTAGCGTGAACCTTGCTTTACTATTTCAGGCTCCTCAAGACGCATTTCTTCCATTTTAGGGCTGACAACGCCGTAACCATCTTTTTCCACTTGTTCTAGCGCTTCTTTTACTTTGTCATACTCAGTTTTGGCATAGGCGAGAGTTTTTATATAGGAGATTAGTTCAAAATCACTTCCGATTTGTTGACCGCATTCGTTCGACAATACCTTGTAGAATAGGTCTTGCTTAGGCTCAATTTCAAGGTAGGCTACGCCTTCGCCCATATTTATATTTGAGAGCTTAATTGGCTCAAAGTTCGCCGAATTACTAAATAAATTTTCTACTGAACTGATTTCGCCAACTTTTGTTGCATCATTAACAAGGAGTTTGCTTTCTGTCACAATTTCTTGAATAAGGTCGTTATCAAAAGGTAAAACTTGCAACCATTTTGGCATTTTGACTCGCAATGAATATAGCGGGAATTCGTTAAGCAAATTTACAAAAATACTTCCAATGTCCTTTTCGTTTAATTTTGCAACATCAATTGCAAGAACAGGGACACTATAATTTGCTTTCATTGTTTCAACCAAAATTGTTGTTGCTTTATCGTTTGGCTTTGCGGTATTTAAAACAACAACAAATGGCTTCCCCGTGTTTTTTAGTTCATCAATAGTTTGGCTTTCCGCTTTAATATAATTTTCCCTTTCAAGTTCACCAAATGTTCCATCGGTCGTCACAACGACGGCAACCGTTGAATGGTCTTTTATGACCTTGCGCGTGCCAATTTCTGCAGCTGTTTCAAATGGAAGAGGCTCGTCACTCCAAGGAGTGTTGATAAGCCTTGGCTTATTATTTTCTACCAAACCTTCCGCACCATTTACTGTATATCCAACACAGTCTACAAGCCTAACTTTTAAGTCAATATTGTCGTTGATTTTTATCTTTACAGCATCTTTTGGAACAAATCTAGGCTGTGTTGTCATAATTGTTTTTCCGTCTGCACTTTGTGGCAGCTCATCAATCGTGCGCGTTTTGTCAAATTCATTTTCGATGTTTGGCAAAACCATTTTATTTACAAAATTTGTTATAAACGTAGATTTTCCAGAACGAACAGGTCCTACGACACCAAGATAAATGTCTCCGCCAGTACGTTTTGAAATATCTTCATAAATTTTATACGAATCCATATTTTCCTCCAACAAATTCGATATACCAAAATATATGCCTTCGCCTTTTTTCTTATGCAAATTTTGTCAAAAAAAGAGAAAAATATGTAAAGGAAATATACAATACCTTATTCTTAAATATTAAATTTTTCAAAATATTTCATATGAAGCTAAAATATGTAGTTACTTGCGGGATATACGGAAGAATACTTAAACTTTTGATGCCACAACTTGTTGAAGATTAGTATAATTAAATAGATTTTTAGCGAAATTTTGGGCGCATATATAATCTTCTTCATTATAGATTAGAATAAAACAATCCGTTTTGTAAGCTAAAAAAACAAAGCGTATCACACAGTTATCTGAAATAAAAAAAGGTTAGTTTTAAAACTAACCAATTTCTTTTTGCTTTATTTTTTCTTTCTCGTCTTTTGATTGTCTCTTTCCTATTTTATGCAACTTATCGCGAAAATTGATTTTATTTTCTTTCCCTATAAGCAACCTAAAAATATTTTGTCTATGTGCAAAAAAGACCAAACAAAAAATTGCAAATAACAACAAACTTAGAACGATGTTTCCCGAGCCGTTTAAAATTCCAAGAGTGTACGCTTCAACGATGGTAAAAAGCGTAACCATTAAAAAGGACACAAGCGAAGCGTAATCAAAAAGTAGCAAGAAAATAAATCCGCCGACAAAGATTACCACTCCTAAAAGTGGATTGGCGACGCAAAACATTCCATAGCATACGGCAGCGCCTTTCCCGCCTTTAAAGTGGTAAAAAACTGGAAAAATATTGCCAACTAGCGCCGATAGTCCAGCCGTAAAAAGCCCAATATATGCATTAAGCCCACCACTTGGCCCGCCAAAAAGGTAGAAACCACATAATGCAGGAATTATTCCCTTTAACATATCAAGAAAAAGCGTCAAGAGCCCAATTCCAAAGCCGAGATTTCGTAGCATATTCATTGTTCCAGGGTTGCCACTTCCCGATTTTGAAATGTCGTAGTGTTTTGCACGGCTAATAATTCTCGCAAAAAAGATGTTGCCAATTAGATATGAACCAATTATCAAAATTACAAATTTCCACCATTCCATATCTACAATTCTTCCTTATCTGAGCGACTTTTAATCACAAGATTTATTGGTGTTCCGCTAAAATCGACCGCTTTTCTTATGGTATTTTCAAGATACCTTTCGTACGAAAAGTGCATAAGGTTTTTGTCGTTAACAAATATTACAATTGTTGGGGGATTAACTCCCGTTTGAGTCGCGTACAATATTTTTAACCTTTGCCCATTCTTGCTAGGTGGTTGTTTTAAATTGATAGCCGATTGAATAATATCATTTAACTGACCTGTCGAAATTCTCTTATTTGCATTATTCATAATATTTTCGACTTCTTCCATAATCTTGCCGACGCGTTGTCCCGTTTTGACGGATATAAACAAAGGAACATAGTAGTCCATAAATTTCAAATCTTCATCAAGTCGTTTTTTGAAAACATTTATTGTCTTGTCGTCTTTATTCTCAATCAAATCCCACTTGTTTAAAACGACTAGGTTTGGCTTTTTTTGGTCGTGAACAAAACCCGCGACCTTAATATCTTGCTCGGTAATGCCATCCGCGACATCAATCATTGTAATAACTATATCTGCCCTTTTTATCGCTTCAATAGTTCTTAGAACGCTATACCTTTCAATACTTGCATCTTCAATTGTCGACTTTTTTCTAAGTCCCGCAGTGTCAATCAAAATATAATCTTTCCCATTATACTTAAATGGAGCGTCAATAGCGTCACGCGTAGTGCCTGCGATTTTACTAACTACCAGTCTTTCTTCTCCAAGAAGTTTGTTAGTAAGACTACTCTTGCCCGCATTTGGTTTACCAACAATGGCAATTTTAGTAGCATTTTTATTTTCCTGCAAATCCAAATTGTGCGACTTGAGGCACTTTACGACTTCGTCAAGAAGGTCGCCAAGTCCTTTACTTTGTTCACTCGAGATTGGAAAAACGTGCTTAAACCCGAGTTCATAAAAATCATATAAATTGTCCATTTCAAAGTTGTCAAGTTTATTAACAACCAAAACGACATCCTTTTTTGTCCTTTTCATTAAATAATCCGCGACTTGCCTATCTGCACCACAAAGCCCTGTTTTACCGTCCACAAAAAAGAGAATAACATCCGCCAAATCTATTGCAATTTGGGCTTGGTTAAAAATATTTTTTTCAATTTCGCCCTTGCTGTCAAAGTCAAGACCGCCAGTGTCAACAAGTGTAAAAAAATTGCCACACCATTCCGCGTCGCCATAAATTCTATCTCTTGTGACCCCCGCAATGTCGTCAACAATACTTATACGCCTTCCGCATATTTTATTGAAAAACGTACTTTTGCCGACATTTGGTCTACCTACAATTGCTACCAAAGGTTTCATACTTCACCAACTTTTACAATTGTATTTTACCATATATAACCAATTTAATCAATGTTTTTTGCTACACAATTTTTACAATTTTTTGAGCAATTTAGACACGTTCCTTTGCTTCGTACCATTTTAAAGGATTTAATTAAAAGATACAAGATGAAAAATACGACCAATATAGAAATAATAATTTTGCTCAAAATAGTTCCTGTCCCAAGTTGATAAATGATAAAGCATATTAGATAAGCAACAGAAAATTGAACAGCGCAAGTTAGAATTGTAAGTTTCCAACCAATTTCTTTTTTTAAAACTGCAATTGTAGAAATACAAGGCATATATAGAAGGCTAAAAATCATCATTATCACAGCAGTTAAAGTTGAAAAATTTATTGCAAATCCACTAACGAGAAAACTAGCCCCAAGTTGTTTTTCAAAGTTAACTGAGTTCGGAACATTGTTTATAATTGCCATTGTTCCTACAACCATTTCTTTTGCCATAATTCCAACAAGTAAGCTTACAACAATCCCCCAGTTATCAAGACCGATTGGTCGGAAAATAATAGCAAGCGCTTTCCCTATTTTTTCCAGCATACTCGTCGCCGTCCAAACGGTCGGTATATATTCAAATTTGAAACTAAAATTTTGTAATATCCAAACAATTACACTGAATGAAAGAAGAATCGTCGCAACCTTTACAACAAATTGTTTTATGTTTTGCCAAATGGTAATCATTATTTGCTTAAAACTTGGCATTCTATATGGCGGAAATTCAAGAATAAACGACCTTTCACCGCTTTGCAAATATTTTTTGCTAAGTAGATTTGAAATTAGTAGTCCCACAACGACGCCCAAAAGATAAAGTCCAATTATAATAAATATGTTTCCTTTGCTAAAAAACGCACCGCCGATAACGGCATAAATTGGAAGTTTTGCACTACAACTCATATATGGACTTATCATTGCGGTTTTAATTTTTGTGTTTTTATCTTCAATATTTCGAGCAGTTAAAACAGCTGTTGTTGTGCAACCAAAACTCATTAAAATAGTGAAAATGCTTTTCCCGCTTAGCCCGAATTTATAGAATATGTCTTCAAAAGAAAAAGCAAGTCGAGACATATATCCACTATCTTCTAAAAGTGATAAAAACAAAAATAGCAATACAATTTGTGGAATAAAACTAAGGAGTCCGCCGACGCCCCCTATTATTCCCGTCGAAAACAGACCAATTATCCACGCAGGCGCATTGATTTTGTAAAGCAAATTAGTTATTGGGTCTCCAATAAGTTTGTCAATAATTATTTTTAAACCTTCCGATAAAATCGACCCTAAAGATGAAAAAGTTATATAAAAAATTAAAAATAGAATAGCCAAAAAAATCGGCAAGCAAAGAAATTTATTTAAAACAAATTTGTCTGCTTTAAATTTGCCATACACTGTATTATTTTGTTTAACAACACACTCTAATAAGATTTTTTCAATAAATTCGTAGCGATATTTTGCAATTAAAGTTAGGTAGTCGTTTTTTAGTACTATTTCATCAATTCTTTTCTTTTGTGAGTCAGACAAACCTAGTTTTTCAATAATTTTTTCATCTTGTTCCAGTACTTTTATTGCTATGAATTCCTTATTGCAACGAAAAGCTCCCAACTGTGATAATGATAAAATAGATAAAATTTCGGTTATAGGTAATTTTTTTAGATAGTCAAGCGTCAAGTTAGAAGCGAAAGCAACTTTTGCTGTACTTTCTTTTAAATCAAAAACATTTTTCTTTAAAAAAACGTCATTTTTTATGACTTTTAAATCGAGTATTTTGGAAAATTTGTCATAATCATATTCTTTTCCCTTCTTTTTTATCTCATTATCAAAATTGATTAGAATTGTAGGCTTTAAACCCGCTTCTAAAAGTTGTAAAGTAAGATATAAGTTGCGTTCCAAAATGTTTGCATCACAAATATTAACAATTTTTGCGTCATTTGATAAAAGAAAGTCAATTGCGACTTGCTCTTCAAAACTATAACTCGTCATTGAATACAATCCAGGTAAATCTATAACGCCAATTTCTCGGCCTTCGACTTTAATAATTTTTTCTTTTTTGTCAACAGTCACGCCGTGCCAATTGCCCGTATGTTCGAAACTTTTTGTCAACTTATTATATAAAGTTGTTTTGCCCACATTTGGGTTGCCAACTAAAACAATTTGTTCTTTACTCATTTTGCCACCATTATTTTTTCGACTTCCTTTCTTTTTAAAGCAAGAACAAAATGCCGAATTTCAAGCAAAAAAACACCGCGCAACGTAGATCTTTTAAGAATTTTTACAGAAGTGTTCACAAACCCCAAATCAAGTAAACGCCTTTTTATTTTATTACTACCTTCAATTGATTTTATTATGTAATTTATTCCAGTTTCACCGTTAGATAAAGAAAAAAGATTGTCCATAATAAATAAATATGAACAATCCACATTAGATATTAAAAGGAATTTTATTTTTTTTAATGTTTTATATAACTTTTTACTTTGCGGATATATATTAAAAAGAAAAAGTCATAAATTTTTGATTATTATAAATTTTTTATTTGTGACATTTAGTAATAGAGCAAATTTTCATACTTTTTAAAACATTTATTAAAAATTTCATTTTGTTTGACTGCATTTTTTAAAAAAAAATTACTGCATATCATTGATAAAATTTATAAAAGTTGTCAAATCTTTAAACTTTCTGTACACGGCAGCGAAACGAACATAAGAAATTTCGTCAATTTTCTTAAGTCTGTCCATAACCATTTCACCTATTTTAGCACTTTCAATCTCTTGGACTAATGAATTACTAATTTGCTTTTCAATGTCGCTTGCAATTTCATCAATTTGGCTCATTGAAACTGGACGCTTTTCACAAGATTTTATAATTCCACGCTTGATTTTTTGCACGTCAAACGCTTGCCTTGAGCCATCACTTTTTATAACCAAAACAGGAGTGCTTTCAATCATTTCATATGTAGTAAAGCGCTTACCACAACGGAGACACTCTCTCCTTCTTCTTATAGCCATATTATCTTCAGACGACCTAGAATCAATCACTTTGCTGTCGTCAAAGCCACAATAAATACACTTCATTTTCTTTTTCCTTTAAAAGCATTTTATCAAATTATTTTAAGTTTTACAAGGAAAAAGTATTGTTTTTGTTTAAAATATCTTCGTTTAACCTTTTTGAAAGAAAATTACAAATTAGGTCTTATATATGTATCGTTGTTTTGTGAATAAAAATTTTGATTTGTTTGATCGAGATTGGTTGATTTTTGACGATTTTGAGACGACCTATCATAATAATTTTGATAATTGTTTGTTGGATAGTCTGCATTTATAGAACGGTTTGCGCCATCATTTCTAACATATTCTTCTTTTTGACTTTCGCCTGCGTCAAAAACACGAACAGGCTTGTTCCCTTTTGATTTCTTCGTAGGTGCTTCAATCACTTCAACTAATATTACATCTTCGCCGATTTTGCAAATGTTGCAAAAAGGAATAAAAATTTCTTGTGGCGACTTGAAGATGTTAAAAAACGATTTTGTTCCTGGGACCATAAGACCTAGGACGCAATTTCGCCTTAAATCAATAATTATGTCACATACATTGCCAAGAAGTCTGCCAGTTAAAACATTTATGACTTCTTTATTTCTAAGTTCTGTAAACGAAGTTTCCATATGCACACCTTTTCCATAATTATTATGCTTAAAAACGACAAAATACGACAAAATTTGGAAAAAAGTTGCGCAAAATATGCATAAATTTTGAAAAGTCGGAAACCCTATCTTTGTAGAAAGCGTTTTCACGCAAAGGATGGGTTTAAAATGTCAAATAGAGTTGATATATGCGGAATAAACACGAGCGAATTGCCTAAACTTAAGTCGGAAGAAGTTGCCGACCTTATGCGAAAATTAAAACAAGGCGACGAAAACGCTAGACAACTCTTCCTTTTTTCAAATATGCGACTTGTTTTAAGTGTCGTGAAGCGTTTTAATACAAACAAAAACAATATTGACGACATTTTTCAGGTTGGATTTGTCGGGCTTATCAAGGCGATGGACAATTTTGATGAAAATTTTAATGTCAAATTTTCTACTTACGCCGTCCCAATGATAATTGGCGAAATAAGAAGGTTTATAAGGGACAATTCTTGCGTTAGAGTTAGTAGAAGTATGCGAGATGTCGCGTATAAAGCTTTGCAAGCACGGGACAAGTTAGCAAAAAATATGCCAAATGACCCCAGTCTTGACGAAATTGCGCAAGAAGCGGGCCTCAAACTTAGAGAAGTTTTAACAGCACTCGACGCAATTTCAGAACCAATTTCACTTTATGACCCAGTTTATAATGATTCAAGTGAAACGGTTATGGTTATGGACCAAATAGGAGATTCAAAAAATACAAGCGACAAATATATCGAGCATGTCGCACTGAAAGAAGCTCTGAATAATCTTGGACAACGCGAAAAAGAAATTTTGTGGCTTAGATATTTCATAGGAAAAACACAAGTCGAAATTAGTGACCAAGTTGGGATTTCGCAAGCACAAGTAAGTAGGCTCGAAAAAAATGCATTAAAAGAAATTAAGAAAAACTTTAGTTGATGTTTAAAATTTGTTAATTTTCAAAAAAAATTTGTTATTTGTAATTAAATAGCATATTTTTTTAAAATTTTAACAAAAAAATAGGTTTTAATGTATTTTAAAAAATCGCAAACTTGTAAGATTTATATAAATAAATTTTCTTTATAGGCTATTCTGATTTAAAATGTTTGTCACAGTTATGTTTTTGTTCTCTTATATATTTTTTTCATAAAGACATATAAATTATCCAATGTTTTGCTTTGTTAAATCCTTTTTTAATCGGTTTAAAATTTTCTTTTCAATTCTACTTATATAACTTTGCGAAATACCAAGCATATCAGCGACTTCCTTTTGCGTGCTCTCTTCGTCGCCAGTAAGACCAAAACGAAGTTCCATAATACGCTGTTCCCTTGAATTTAGTTTTCGAATGGCACTCCACAACAACTTGTTTTCACTTGACTTTTCTAGTTCGTTACTTGCAGTCTCGGTGTCACTTTCTAAAATGTCTGATAAAAGAAGTTCGTTTCCGTCTTTATCAAAATTAAGTGGTTCGTCGAGGCTAACTTCGTGGTTTTGCTTGCTCTTTTTTCTGATATACATCAAAATTTCATTTTCAATGCAACGCGAAGCATATGTTGCAAGTTTTATATTTTTATTTGCATCAAAAGATTGAACGGCCTTTATAAGACCAATTGCACCAACAGACACAAGGTCGTCGAGTTCAGTGCCAGTATTGTCAAATTTTTTAGCGATATAAACAACAAGGCGAAGATTATGCTCTATAAGTTCGTTTCTTGCAGACTCGTCGTTTTGCCTAAGTCGTTCCATAAGGGCTTCTTCATCTTCAGGCGAAAGCGCTTGCGGGAGAGCTTCTTTCCCGCTAATATATGCAACAAGTTTTTGCTTTATAGATAAAAAATCTAAGTTAAACACCTTTTTAATCATTTGTTGAATAAATTTAAAAATATTCATACAACTCCCCTTTTTACCCCTAAAAACGGGCTATTTTGTGTCAATAAGAAATGCTACTCAAAAATTTAAATCGCAAGTGGGCTTAAAAGCGCTTGATAGTCTTTTCCGTTAAAACCATTTCCAACGCCAATCATCACTTCAATTTTTTCGCCAGTCGACATAATGACTTGGTCAATTTTACAAACAAACATTTTTGATTTCCCACCTACTGTCTCATAATCTATGTATCTTCCACCTAATTTTTTGTCTAATTTTTGCTGTAGATAATCAACAACTGTAATTTTGTTTCGATAAAGTTTTTCAAGAGTTGCGTAATTAACAATTAAAATCGGCAAGCCCGTTTTTTCATCCTGCAATAAGTTTCCACTGTCAAGATAAGCTTTTATTTTACACTGTTCTCCATCTTTTAAAAGGTCAATACTATAATAAAATTTATCAACTTTTCTCTTAATGTAAAACTGCCGAATTATATTTTTTAAAATAATATAAAAAAATGCAATTATAATTGTAATTGAGAGTGCGCTTAATTTTTTTTGCAGTAAATTTTCTAGTGCGCCTACGCAACCACCCATTACAAATGTAGATGACAAGAAAACGAAAAAAAATAATAGATATTTTTTAATATTATCCCCTTTTGTCATAAATAAAGTAATTAGAACGGCGCACAAAATTTTTATAGGGATTAAAAATTCCATTTTAATTTTAAAAAAAGACAACATAAAAGCAAAGCATGCGCCAAAAATTGAAACAAGCAACAATTTATACCATTTTGATTTTTCGTTTATGGCAAAATTACTTATTGATAAAAGCATATAATTTATTATCAAATTTTGCAAAACTGCGTCTTCTATGTAAACTTGCATATTTTGATTTTATATCAAAAATAGAAAATTGGATATAAAATAAAGCTCTCAAAATGTTCTTTTTAGGTTTGTTTTGTAAAAAATAGTCGATTTTAAAGTAATGATAAAATTTTTTTATCGATTTCTTTTAAAATTTTAACAATAAAAAACTACCCAAATGGACTTTACAAATGGATAGTTTATTAAAATTATTTAAACTCAATACACATTATCAAAACGAATATAACTTTGATATGCTTTTTATATGTAAAACATTTTTAGAAATAACTAATACACACAAATTTAAGCTAAAATTATCTATTGCGTCTAAGTTTATCAAGGAACGCTGGAATTGTGGATGCGTGTCCCTCAACTTTTATACGCGAAGTTGGTGCCACTGATGGTTGCTCAACGACTTGTGGCTCTAGTGTTTTTTCTTCCATATGGAAAGCATCAAAATTAACTTTTGGAAGGGTCAATTCTTCATTATCAGTTTTTGGAGCAACTTGTTTTTGATTGAAGCCAGTCGCAATAACTGTTATTTCGACTTGTTCACTAAGTGATTCATCGACGCCAGCACCAAAAATGATGTTGCAATTTGAATCCACGACTTCTCTTACAAGTTCCGCCGCTTCATTCACTTCGTCAAGTGGCAAATCTAAGCCACCTTTAACATTAAGAAGAATCCCAGTCGCACCTTCAATATTTGTTTCAAGAAGTGGACTTTGTACCGCTTGTCTAACAGCGTCTATTGTTTTATTTTCGCCTTTTCCGCGTCCTATACCCATATGAGCAAGCCCCTTATCTTTCATAATTGTCTTGACATCAGCAAAGTCAAGATTGATAAGGCTTGGAGTAACAATAAGGTCAGAAATACCTTGGATACCTTGGCGTAAGACATCGTCCGCACAACGGA
The DNA here is from genome assembly GCA_937893125.1 of uncultured Clostridia bacterium. Classification (GTDB taxonomy): domain Bacteria; phylum Bacillota; class Clostridia; order Christensenellales; family UBA1242; genus UBA7862. The sequence continues at coordinate 37,470 of CALBHW010000046.1, read as the reverse complement.
ACGCTTCAACAATAGGTGTTCCCTTTGGAACGATTTTGAGCAACTTGTCGTTTGGAATAATAACAAGAGTATCAACAAATTTTTTCAAGTTTGCAATACCTTTTTCAGCATTTTCCATTCTTTTTCTTCCTTCAAAATTGAATGGTTTTGTAACGACAGCTATTGTCAAAATATCAAGTTCTTTTGCAATTTGCGCAACAACTGGAGCGGCGCCTGTTCCTGTTCCGCCACCCATACCAGCCGTAATAAAGACTAGGTCGCACCCCTTTAACATCTCGGTTATGACCGCTTTGCTTTCTTCTGCCGCCTTTTGCCCAATTTCAGGGTCAGCCCCCGCGCCGAGACCACGAGTCAATTTTTCCCCAATTTGAATGCGGTGTGTTGCTTTGCTCATAAGAAGTGCTTGCTTGTCTGTGTTAATTGCGACAAATTCCGCACTTGTAACATTGGCAGCAACCATACGATTGACGGCGTTATTTCCGCCCCCGCCGATACCTACGACTTTTATGTTTGCTACATGGCTGATACTGTTTGCGTTATACATTTTTCCCTCCATTTTATAAACACATACTTTGTTTAAACGCCTAATAATTTTTATTTTAAATAAATATCTTTTATATTTTTCCTACTTTTTAAAACGCTTTCTATCTACCGTTAACTTTTCTAGTGGTTTAAAGCATAATTTAAAACCGCCATTGATGATGAAAAGTTTGTCTTTGATGTCAAACTGCTAGGAAGCGATACAATTTCAACATTTCTATTGATGCAATTTGCAAGAACATCTTTACCACCTTTTATAAAGGAAATTCCGCCACCTGTCAAATGAATTGGAATAAAGTCTGGAAAATTGTAAGCCCAAGACGAAAAACACTGTTTGATTGCCTTGCCTATAACCTCAATTCTACTTTCCACTATCGCATTTGCCACTCGCATCGAAATTGGCACCAAATTGTGATTTATTAAGATGTCATATGTATCATTTTCGTCTGGTTCAATTGTAAGAGCAACTTTTCTTAACAAATTTTCTGCCGAAGTAAAAGGAATTTTGAGACAAGTGCATAAGTCTCCCGCTATATGTCCGCCCCCCATTGAAAAACTTGTAAGGTTGAGAAGCCCATTCCCACGAATTAGTGCAACTGTTGTCGTAATATATCCACAATCGACCATAAGCGCGTAGCGTTCTCTCTCGTCATCGTCAAACAAATACTGGCTTTGTGCATAAGCGCTAGAAACAAAATCAAAGTTTTCAACCCCAGAGCGTAGTAAAATTTTTGAAACAGTACTTAGAAAACCATTTTCAGCAAGCACAAACGAAAGAAATGCAGAAATCTTGCTATCAACTTGTCCAATAGGATTGGAGACCTTGTTGTTTTCACCTAAGACAAAATAAATACTTGACCTACTAATAACTGTGTGCGTTTTTATTTTCATTTCGGCAAGTTTATACAGGCTTTCAATGTCGTTTTCGTTAAATCTACGTTGTTTTTCATAGGTTTTTGTGACATTTTTGCAAGCACAAAAAGTAAATTCAGTCGGAACACCAACAATTAGATTTGTTATTTCCTTGCCTAAAATTTTGGATGCGCCAAGTATGCAAGACGAAATTGCCTTTTCAAGATTTTTTGGCTCTATAAACTCGCCGTCCATAAAGCCTTCGTAGTTTTCTTGATAGGTACATCTCACATTTATGCTGTTATTGACATCTCTGCTACCTACTAGAATTGTAAGTTTTTGGCTTCCAAAATCTAATATAGCGACTTCTCTTTTTGCCATAACTCCCTCGCGCGCGTCCTAACACACATAATTATTATAATTTTTAGCGTTTTTGGTGTCAAACAATTTAAGTGGGTTTATTTAGAATAAATAGTAAATTTATATGAAATGTTTTTAGACAAGCTATAAAAATAATATGTTTTAAAAAGGCGGACAAAAGACTTTTACAAAAATAAGAAAAGTTTGTCTACTCTAAAAGGTATTCTAATTTAGGCAAGTTATAATGCAACCAATTTTACATTAAGCTTACAAACTTATTTTAAGAACTCTGCAATTGATGGAACACCGAACCCTTCTTCATTTTTATTGCGAGTTAAACTTTTGCAACCGCGTAAAAGGCGGACTTTTAATTGGTCAGGAGTAATGTATGGATATTTTGAAATTACAAGGCAACAAATTCCCGCAATCATTGGAGTCGCAACACTCGTTCCGCTCATTTTAACATAAAAATTACCATTTTTTTCGTCAAAACCAGCCCCCGTTATGTCAACTGCGGGCGCAATTAAGTCAGGTTTAAAATACATTCCTGCGGGTCCACGCGAAGAAAAGGACGCAACTTTAAATTTTTGAAAATCAAAATCACCGTTTTCATCTCTTTTATCGTCAAACCCACCAACAGTTATAATTTTGCTGGAAAAACCAGGGGCTTTAATTGTGTAGTTTTCTGGTCCGCTGTTGCCCGCCGCCGCGACAACTACAATTCCTAAATTCCATAAACTCTCAGCCCCTACAACAAGCGGGTCATTTCGCCCAAGAGGACTAGCACCAAAAGACATACAAACAACGCGAATATTGTATTTTTTGTGATTATCACTTATCCATTGCATTGCTTCTAAAATCTTATAAGCACCCGTTTCGCCTGTGTTGTCAAGTGCTTTTATTGCAACAATTTTTGTTCTTGGAGAAACCCCCGAATATTTTTTTGCGCCAGCAATGCCGTTCCCACAAACTATACTCGAAACATACGTGCCGTGGCCATTGTCATCATAAGGGGCTTTTTTGTTTGAAACCAAGTCGACAAATTTGACTATTCTATTCTGCGGAACACAAAAGTCAAGGTGTGGATTTATGCCCGTATCAATTACGGCGACCGTTACATCCGCCCCCAAATTTTTATCCGAAACCTTGTCTACATTCATTATTTTTTTAGCGACATTTACTTGCGTTGTAACCTTTGTTTGCTTTGCGATGAAGCCGACAATAGTCGTTCGCGCAAATTTTATAATTTGCTTTTGACTTAAACTCACGCCAATTGCGCTTATAAATGGGTACTCGTGATAAGGCTTGCCAAGCTTATTTATTTCTTCCTTTAACCTTCTAAAATTGCTTCCATAAACCACGCAGTCGCTATCTGAAAAAGCTGAATTTGTTTTTACAATTTTTAGTAGTTCGGGACAAATTTTGTTATAAATGTTAATCATCAATCTTCCTTATTAAATCATTTAAATACGCTTTTTGAGCATCGTTTAAAAAGGGGGACAGCGTTGCTATAGTGTTTTGCAATTTGTCACGCGTCAGTTCACCATTTTGTAGCTTGTTTTTAGCGGTCGTTAAAAACTCATTAGTCAGGTCTTGCTCAGAATAACTTTTATATTTGTTGTACAAATTGTTTACTTCTTTTTTTGTTTTTTCGTCAGTTGATGCCTTTATGGATTCAGCCCTATTTTTTAAATCATTAAACTTCTCATTCGGCTCTATTCTTTCTCCTGAAAAATCCGACAAATTTCTCTTCATTTTTACCCCTTTAAAGTTGTAAATATCTTATGTAAATATAGATTTTTATGTGAAATATAAAAATTTGTAAAAAAACCTCTCAAAAAAACATAAAATATATTAAATAAATAGGAATAGTTATGAATAATTGTTTTTTCAAAAACGGCACTAATAAAAAAGGGGCTCAACAAAATAACTTTGTCGAAGTTGAGCCTAAAAATTTTGACTACATAAAAAATATGTACCCTTCAACGATGCTTGATGAAGAAAGAAAAATTGGCACATTAGAACATATTTCGCCATTACAAGAAGAAAACGCTCAAAATGGTGGCGGAAATCATTACAACGAGCCAAATTTTGATAACAAACAAAATAGTCAAAAAAGTGAGCCAACAACTCCAATTCAAAATAATGATATGACAAATCTTATTAGCACACTTTCACAAAATGTCACGCAGAACAACCCGCTTGCATCTTTATTACCACTTCTTTTACAGGGAAATTTAGGTGGCGGAAATAATGCTGATGTTTTGAACCTTGTCACCAAATTACCCCAATTTCAGGGGCAAATTGGTGCCAATTTAATAAATATGCTTTCAAATTTCACAAAGAATTCAAGTGAAAAAACTGTCAAAAATTTTGAAGAATATAAGGTTATAAAGGAGTTGGATTAGTTTTAAATCGTTAAAAAAATCAGGCTGGAAAACCTGACTTTTAACTCTAAAACAAAAAAACTATGCAGTAACGGTTTCTTGCTTTTCTTTTTTTGCTGTTTTTGCCTTTTTCTTTGATTTTTTCTCACCAAGAGCACTTTCGTATTCGTTTATGATATTATTTATAATAATTAGGTTTTTAAAAACAATTGCATGCTCAAAGAGTTTAAGATTGAGCCCAGAGAGTCTTCTTACCTTATCAATCCTATAATTTAAAGTGTTGCGGTGCATAAATGTTTTTTCGCTTGTTGTCGTAGTGTTAAGATTGTTGTCAAAGAATGTATAAATCGTCTCCATAAGTTCTGGGTCATTCAAAATCATTTGAATGTTTGCGTGATTTATAACCTTTTTGTATTGCTCGTAATTTTTCTCCGAAAAACAATTTATCAAATTTTCTGGCGCAAACATCGACAAAACTTTTTCTTCTATTGTTGCACCGTCATCAAAAGACAAATTGCATACAATCAATTTTTTTCTTCCCATTTTTATCTCCTTAGTTTTCTTCTATCCGTTCAATAACTCCGTATTTTATATATGCAATTTTGGTTGCAACACTCTTTGCAAGTTCTTCAGACGATGTTGCGATTATAACAAGCGTGGACTTGTTGATAAATTGCTTTTTTATAATTTTCATAAGTTCTTTAATTTCTTCAGGTTTTAACTCTTCAAAAATGTTGTCAATCAAACAAATTTCAAGTTTTCTAAACGAAAGACGCGCAATTGAAACAAGATACTTTTCAAAATTTGTCAATTTACAAATTGGCACATCTTTTATGCTTTCAAGTCTAAAATCTATAATTGCGTTATTGATTTTTTCTTCAATAACCGCTTTGTCTGTCCCGCGCACTTCCAAGACATATTTTAAATTGTCATAAACAGTTTTTTTATCAAAAAAAATCGTTTTATATGGCAAAAGCCCAAGCGAAACATCACTTGAATAATCAACCTTTTCAAGCGGAATGTCCTTTATGTACACTTCACCTTTATCAATTTTCTCTAGTCCCGACAAAATACGCAAAATACATGTCTTTCCACTATCCTTTGGGCCACAAAGCGCGACAACTTCCCCATTGTCCGCCGAAAGAGAGACATTTGTTAAAGCATAATATTCTTTGGTGTACTTTAAAAAAACATTAATTAACGAAATCATATGACACATTATACATTGATTTTCAAAAAAATCAAAATCTTTTTAAGGCATTTCTTATTTTACTAAAAAAATTTTTAATTTTTCCAAAAAAATTGTAAAAAAACAAATGACACACGATAAAAAATTATGATATACTTTTTTTGGTTTGAGATGAAACGATAAATGGAATGTCGTTTCTGTATCGAAAGGCACATATATAAAAGGAACATATAATAAATGGATCTATTTGATAAATGTAAAGAATTTACTATCGTTGATGAACTTATTAAAAAGGATATTTATCCTTATTTTCACGCGCTTGAAACAAAGCAAGACACCGAAGTTGTTATGGAAGGAAGAAACGAAATTATGCTCGGTTCAAACAACTATCTCGGTCTTACTTGCCACCCAGAAATTATTGAAGCGGGCAAAAAAGCACTCGAAGAATTTGGGTCTGGTTGCTCGGGGTCAAGATTTTTAAACGGCACAACAAAACTTCACCTAGACCTTGAAAAAGAAATTGCCGAATTTTTGCACAAAGAAGATTGTGTAACTTTTAGCACGGGATTTCAATCAAATCTTGGCATAATTAGTACAATCGTTGGCAGAAACGACTACATTATCGGCGACAAAGAAAACCACGCAAGCATTTACGATGGGTGCAAACTTAGTTACACTAAAAAACTACTCCGCTACAATCATAGCGATATGGCCGACCTTGAAAGACAACTTGCCTCAATTCCGCTTGACAGTGGAAAGCTTGTTGTAACTGACGGCATTTTCAGTATGGGTGGAGATATTTGTAAACTCCCTGAAATCGTAAAACTTGCCAAAAAATACAATGCAAGAGTTATGGTTGATGACGCGCACGCTTTGGGTGTTATCGGCGAAGGCGGACGCGGAACAGCATCTCATTTTGGTCTTGAAAAAGAAGTTGACATTATTATGGGAACATTCTCAAAGAGTCTTGCTTCTATCGGCGGATATATGGTCGCAAGCAAAGAAGTTTGCAACTTTGTAAAGCACAATTCCCGCCCTTATGTTTTCTGTGCTTCAATTACTCCTTGCAGTGTTCAATGTGCAAGAAAAGCACTCGAAATTATTAAAAGAGAACCTGAAAGGACTAAAAGGCTTAAAGATATTGCCGACCTTGCAAGGCGTCGCTTCAAGGAAAAAGGTGTTGACATTAGAGATAGTGAAGCACCTATTATTCCTATCAATACATACAACAATGAGACAACATTCCTTGCTTGCAAGAAGTTGTTTGAAAAAGGTGTATATGTAAACCCAGTCGTCTCCCCTGCTGTTCCTGTCGGACAAAGTATTATTAGGACAAGCTATATGGCAACATTGTCTGACGAGCAAATTGAACGTGCGACAACAATAATTGCCGAAGTTATGGACGAACTTGGCCTACTCAAAAAGTAAACTATACGATGCTACATTACTCTCTTTATTTATAATCAATTTGCTTAATAAAAAAGACAAAAAGTTGTGGCGTCACTAGTTTGAATAAGCGTCGTTTTGCGTTTGAAATTAAAACGCCAACCCAACTTTTCATAATACAAATATTTTAAAAAATAAAACAAGGCAAAAATGGTAAAATTATAGCCATAATTGCCTTGTTTTTTTTGAAATAAAAATATAATCTAACTAAATTTCATACTTGCTCTTATACTAACTTTTGCATTAACTTTTATACTTTTTAAAAAATGAGCCCCCAGTTTTTTTCTGGATGGCTCATTTTTAACATCTTTATTTACAACTTAAAATTAGTAAATTGCTTCAATAAGTCCTAGGTTGCCGTCGTTTCTTCTATACAAAACGTTAACATTGTTTGTTTCCCTATTCAAGAAAACATAAAAGTTATTGCCGATCGTTTCAAGAAAAACCATTGCATCTTCGACTGAGATTGGTTCAAGCTCAAATGATTTTTTCTTAACAACTTCAGTTGGCTTGAAAACAGGCGCTTCATCAAAGAACAAGTAATCCCTATTGAGAGAATCCTTTTTAAGCCTTGTATAAAACTTGTCGCCGTATTTGACAATTTGTCTTTCAACTTTTGGAAGTGCTAAATCAATATTTTCGTACATATTGTCGCCACTGACTTCGGCTCTATAAAAGAGTCCCCTACTTCTAACTGTAAGTTCAAGTTTGCAAAGTTGACCTTCCATTTTACAATTGACTTTAGCGACTGCATCATCGTTAAAATATTTGTCTAATTTGCCGACCTTTTTCTCAATAATATCTTTAAGTTTATCCGAAATGGCATAATTCTTTGAATTGATTTCTATTTTCATATTTTTCTCCTTTTGTGACGACATTCCGCCACCACATTTATATTTTATCAAATAATTTTAAACTCTCCAACTATTTTTAAGCCTTTATAAAAGTTATTTTTAATCTTCTAGACGTATATTTTTTACTAAGAATAAACTTTTTTCTATAAAGGCCTACAATTGTTGTTTTATATTGGATTATTTAGGCTTGTTTACTTGTAAAAACCAACTTATCATTTTGAACGGATACAATTATGTTGTTATCTTTAAGCTCGCCAGACAAAAGTGCATCGGTCAACTGGTCCTCAATATCCGTTTGAATAAGTCTTTTAAGTGGTCTTGCACCATATTCAGATGAAGTCCCCTTGTCAACGAGATATTTTAATGCACTTTCCGTAAATTTCAAGCCTATCCCGCGGTCTTTCAATTTCTTGCTAAGGTTGTTAAGCATAATCTTTGCAATATTTGTCAAATCTTCTTGTGACAAACTGTGGAATACTGTAATCACATCAATTCTATTTAAAAATTCAGGCTTAAATTTCTTTCTAACCGCATTTAAAATGACTTCTTTCATTTGTTCGTAATCTGGGTTGTCCGATGTAAAGCCTAGGTTGTTGAAACCAAGTTGCGAAGTATGATTTGTAAGGTCGCTGACCCCGCAATTACTGGTCATAATAATAATCGTGTTTTTGAAGTTAACAGTTCTACCGTGGCTATCCGTGAGCCTTCCGTCGTCCAGGACTTGGAGTAAAATGTTAAACACATCTGGATGTGCTTTTTCAATTTCGTCAAAAAGAACAACGGAATATGGTTTTCTTCTTACGAGTTCCGTCAATTGCCCACCATCGTCGTGCCCGACATACCCTGGAGGCGCGCCAATAAGTTTTGAAACGGAATAACTTTCCATATACTCGCTCATATCAATACGAATGATATTATTTTCATCGTCAAACATTGCTTCCGCAAGCGCTTTGCAAAGTTCGGTCTTACCAACACCTGTTTGCCCCAAGAACAAAAACGAACCAATAGGTCTTTTACTATCTTGAAGCCCGACACGCGACCTTCTTATCGCCTTACAAACCGCACTTACCGCTTCATCTTGCCCGACAACTCGCTTATGAATAACCTCTTCAAGGTGTAGCAACTTTTCTTTCTCGCTTTCGGTAATTTTCGCGACTGGAATGCCTGTCCAACGCGAGACAACATCCGCGACATCTTTTTCTGTTATTCTAGGCTCGACTTTTGGCTTGCTTAGATTATACTTATCTTGCTCTTTTTTGAGGTCGTCATACATTGTTTGAAGGTCGTTTGCGAGTTTTGTTGATTTTTCGTAGTTGTGTTGAACAAGTGCTTCCTGGTAGTTTCTGTGGACTTCTTTAAAATTATCTTCCATTTCTTGTAAATGTTTTGGTTGCATTGTGCCACTTACACGAACACGGCTACTCGCCTCATCAATAAGGTCAATTGCCTTGTCTGGAAGCGCCCTATCCATAATATATCTGTCAGAAAGTTTTGCCGCCGCAACAATCGCTTCGTCGGTTATTTGGATTTTGTGGAACGCTTCATAACTATCTTTTAATCCACGTAAAATGAGAATTGTCTCATCAACGCTTGGTGGGTTGACCATAATAGGTTGGAAACGCCTTTCAAGAGCCTTATCTTTTTCAATAAACTTACGGTATTCATCTGTGGTAGTAGCTCCAATTGTTTGAAGTTCGCCACGCGCTAAGTATGGTTTTAACATATCTGCTGGGTTAACATCACCCTTTTCACTTCCCGCCATTGCAAGAGTATGAATTTCGTCTATAAAGACAATAATGTTGCCGTCTTTAATAATCGTTTCAATTGCATCCTTTAATCTTTGTTCAAGTTCACCCCTAAACTTTGTTCCAGCCATAAGAGAACCTATGTCGAGCGCAAAAATTGACTTATTTTGAAGCTCTTGTGGAACGCGATTTTTGACTATAGCTTGGGCAAGCCCTTCAACAACTGCCGTCTTACCCACACCCGCTTCGCCTATCAAAATAGGGTTATTTTTTGTTTTTCGACAAAGAATTTCAATAATTCTCTCGATTTCCTTATCTCGACCGATAATTGGGTCCATTTTGCCTTGACGAGCCTTTAATGTTACATCATAACCAAAATCAAGCAAACTTTCTGGAAGTGTACTTTTTTCGCTTGTTGACTGCTCGTCGACCGCTTTGTATGTGTCTCCGCCGTCAATGTTAGCATTTTTAAGTTCATCATAAATCCTTTCGCGCAAATTCAATGTATCTACATTAAAATAGCTATTTAAAAGTTTAAAAGCATAGCAATCTTCATTGTACAAAATACCAATCAAGAAATGCTCCGCACTAAGGAAATTATGACCCAATTTATACGCAATATTTGACGCGGTTACAAGAATGTTTTTGCTCCTTGGTGTGAGTTCCAATTTGTCAGGGCCAAGATTTGGATTATATCCTGGTTGTGTAATTTTTTCTAGGAGTCTTTCTTTTGTGACATTTTGCTCACGCAACATTCTACAAGCAAGAGATGATGGAACACACAAAATGCCGTACAATAGTTGCTCAGAATCAATTTGATTACCTTTCAATTTTTTTGTAATTTCCCCAGCGTTATTTAGCATTCGTTGAGCACTATCAGAAAATTTAATAAAATTATTCATCTTTTTTCTCCTTTAAAATATTAAGTATCGTGTTTTTCATAATGTTTGAGCGAATCAAACCTTCAAGATGTACAGGATTTGAGAGCGCTTTTGGTGAAATAGCATATGAAACAATTTTTGCTTGTTCCAGCGTCATAAATTTCTTCCTAACCAAATCCTCCAATATATATTTTGCATCATTATACCCCAATTCTTTTGGCATATTTTCGATAATTTTGTAAAAATAATTGTCGTCAAAGTCTTTTATTCTTTCAATTTTGATATACCCGCCACCACCACGTTGGCTTTGAATAATGTAGCCACGATTGATATTAAATCGAGTTGTCAAGACATAATTGATTTGACTTGGCGCACATTTGAAATAATCGGCAAGTTCGTTTCGTGATAAATTAACATCGTCGTCATTTCCCATTGTGCCTAAAATAAAATTTTCAATAATATCACTAATTGTAGGCATTTCTCTCTCCTTTTTTGCTTATATTTATCAAAAAAAGTCATTTTTTTGTATGGAAATCAAAAATTTGTTTAATTTGACTTTCTTTGACCTTTAATATTTTAGTACACATTTTTCACTTTGTCAATCAAAAATTTACCATTTTTTAGAAAAATTTTTTAAAAGTTTATAACAAAAAAAAGGTCTAGACATTTTAAGGGTAGAACACCTTTTATACTAAACCATTTTCTTTAAAATTTTAGTCTCTTGTTAAAATTGAATTTATAATTGTAATGCACGCAACACCAACATCTCCAAATATTGCAAGCCACATATTGGTTATTCCAAGCACAGACAAAACAAGAATCGCAACCTTTGCCAAAATTGCAAAAACAATATTTTCTTTGACCTTTCTTATTGTAGTTTTACAAATTTTTCGTGCTTTTAGAATTCCACGCAAGTCGTCTTTCATAAGCACCACATCAGAAGATTCAATCGCGACATCACTTCCCACTCCGCCCATTGAAATGCCAACATCTGCTTTTGTCAAAACGACAGCATCATTTATTCCATCTCCAACAAAACACACTCCTTTTTTGTTTCCACTAAGCATTTTATCAAGTTGTTCCGCTTTTTCTGTCGGCAAAAGATTTGATTTGTACTCAATTCCACCAAGAGTTTTTGAAACAGATTTTGCGACTTCTTCATTATCACCCGTCAGCATAACCACTCCGCAATTTTGGTTTTTAAGTGTCGCGACAACATCTCTACTTTCAGTCTTTACTTCGTCACAGAACACAATCCCGCCCACAAATTCACCATTTTTTGCGACATAAACGACTGTTCCCGACTGCTTTTCAATATTTATTCCATTTTGAGACATCAACTTTTCATTCCCGCAAAGAATTCTATTGTTCTTACATGAAACTTCTACTCCAAGTCCAGATAGATTGCTTAATGTATAGCCATTGCATTTTGACAAATCAAAACCAAATTTTTCCGCATAGCAAAGAATTGAAAGTGCAATTGGATGGCTCGAATATTGTTCGGCAATAAAAGCACACTCCAATATCTCCTTTTCTCTTTCTTTTGGAAAAACCTTTTGAACCACCAAATTACCTTTCGTTAGAGTGCCCGTTTTATCAAAAACAAAGGTATCCGCACTCCCAAGCTTTTCTAGGTATTCGCTCCCTTTTATCAAAATTCCATTTTTAGACGCCTTGCCAAGCCCGACAAAAAATGAAAGTGGAACAGAAATTACAAGCGCACATGGGCACGAAACAACCAAAAATGATAAAGCTCTATACACATATGTACCCCATTCGCCTGTCAAAAGTGACGGGATAATCATAATTAGAAGAGCAAGCCCAACAACGAGTGGAGTATAAATTCTAGCAAATTTTGTTATAAATTTCTCCGATTTTGACTTTGATTGTGACACATTTTCCACTAGGTCCAAAATTTTTGCGACAGTCGAATCCTTATATTCTTTTTCCACTCGGACTGTTATTGTGCTTGTCAAATTTATACAACCACTATAAATCAGAGCACCCTTTTCCACTTCTTTTGGTAAACTTTCTCCAGTTATCGCTTTTGTATCAAGAGTTGTTGTACCGTCCACAACAACGCCATCAACAGCAATTTTTTCGCCAGGCGCAACTATAATTAAGTCACCCACCTTTAGTTCTTCTGGTTTAACTCTTTTTGTTATTTCGCCCACCTTGAGAGTTGCATAGTCAACCTTTAATTTAACAAGACCTGAGATAGACTTTTTTGTTTTATCAACGGCAAAATCTTGAAAAAACTCACCAATTGCATAAAGAAGCATCACAACGCACGCTTCGTCAAAACCTTCTATATTTTCCCCTGTCACCCCACGCACTATTGCAAGGGCAAACGCGCCAAGAGTTGCAAGTGTCATAAGTAAAGTTTCGTCAAAAACCTTCCCAGTAAAAAGGTTTTTAAATGCCTGCACGATGACTTCATAACCCACCATCAAAAATGGTATTAGATAAAGCGCTAGTGGCAACACAAAACACCATTTACCTTCAATTACCAACCCTAAGTTAATAATTTTATCAACAATAAAGATAATTAGAAACAATATTCCCGAAACAATTATCTTAATCAAGTCTTCTTTTTGTTCTTTTTCCATTTTCATTCCTTTTTTTAATTCAAACGCTATTATATAAAAATTTTAAATCAATTTTAACCTAATTATTTAAACAACAGTTACTGCAAATATTTTTAAACGCTTTGTTCTTTTTTTTCTAAACAGTCAAATTTAAAATGCCTAAAACCCTTTTGAATATTTATGGTTGCAATTTAATTTTATTTAAACATTTGAGCAAATATTCAATCGTTTTTCAAAAATAATAGGGATTAACACCCCATATTTTCTATTTTGATTATATGCTTTATTTTTATAAAAAGCAACAATTTTTGCGTCTTTTTATTCAATTTTTATAAAAATTTTGCATTTTTTTTGCTATTTACCTTCATTTATGTGTGATAATCCACATTCCATTATTTTTATAACATGGTCATCATCAAGTGAATAATACACTTCTTTCCCTTGTTTTTGTGCTTTGACAAGTTTTGCATTCCTAAGCACTCTCAATTGATGTGAAACAGCCGAAATTGTCATATTTAAAACGCTTGCCAAGTCATTAACACACATTTCACTTACGCTTAGACAGCTTAAAATTCGAGTTCGAGTACTATCACCAAACACTTTAAAAAGTTCAGCCAAATCATACAATTTTTGCTCGTCAGGCAAATTTGCCTTTAATAAATCCAAATTTTTACTTTCCATTTCGACCTTCTTATTTAAATTGTACAATACGCGCAAAATTAAGTCAAATCAAACTTGGGAATTACATATCAAGGTCGTCGTCACAATGTGTTTTCATCCCTTGTTGAAGTCCTGCAAGTCGCGTACTTTCAGCACAAATTTGTTCTTCAAAGTCCTTCCTTCTTGAACCAATATACTCTTTATTGAAATATTTTTCTACCATTTCATCATTTTCAACAAAATTATTGTAAATTTCTTTGCGCGCCAAAAGTTTGTGAAGCTTTATAGCAGAAATATTTTCAAGCAAGTTGTCCTCACTCCCACGATACTCATAAGTAGTTTGTACCTTATGAGTAATAGGATTTTCAAATTTAGTTCCACATTCAAAATTCAACCTTGAAAGAACTTTTGCTACATCGTAAAAAGACGCCATTTCACCAAGGTCTTTCTTGTCAATTAAAAATCTCTCTAAGCGTTTAGAAATTTCGCCAGTTGGTTTTTCGATTTCCTTTGTCGTCATAAGGTCATTTGATAAACTACCAATATATTTATAGTCGGCAATCAAATCATTCATTTCACTCGTCTTTTTCTCAATAGAATCATTAACTTGCTTTTTTGAAGAAAGACGAGAAAGCATCGCCTTGTTTTTCTTAATATCTTTTATGTCGCTTTTTATTAAATTGTATTTTCCTTCAATTTTTTCCGCACAGCCATAATAATAGGTTGAAACCTTATCCATACTTATCAAATCTACTTCTGCCATCGTATAATTTAATAGTTCACGCAATCTTTGGGCGACATTATGATCACCAAGAATCATAATTTCAGTATCTTTATTGTCTAAATTTTGTTTATTTGAATATTTAACTATTGCTGTAATAATCATTTTTTTCTTCCTTTTGCGAAAAGCATTCTAGCACAAACTCCGCTCCTTGTCAATCCCGCCAAGCACCTAAAAGACGTGATAAAAATTTTTTACCCACACAGCAAGTATGAATAAATTTAATGACAACTCTCAATAAAATCTTTAACGGAAACCAGGCGTTTTAGTTGTACCCAAAATATTATTTTTATATAAAGAGCCTTAAAGGGCTATATTAAAAAAATTTATCTAATGCTATCTTCCCCGAATTGCCTTTTTATTATAGGGATAGCACAATACAATATGTTATGGTTCTTCGCTGACGTTCCACATAAATCTTTAATAAAAATGGGCTTTATATTGTTGTCAAACAAGTTAAAACCAATAGCTAAACAACACGCATCTATATCTGTTCCGCAAATTTCCATCTCATTTATTTTTAGGCTTTTAAATAACTTTATATCTTTTTGAGAAATACCATAACAGTTTTTTACTATAATTTTTGCAGTTTTTGGCATAGTTATAATCATCTCTTGACTACTAGTATCTTTTATTCCATTCCACTTTAATATCCTTGTATATGGACTTTGACTATTATTGATACATTGCGTAACAAAAATGTGGTCAAAATCATTAGAAGTTATATAATCGTTTATCTTATCAATAAGGTGTATATTACTTTCGTTAATAAGACCTCTTTGCATATCCACTATTATTATGTTTTTCATCAAATTCCCTCAATTTTGATTTGCGTTTAAATAAAATTTCAATAAAAAATCCGAACACACTTATTAAAAGCAGTTCGGATTATTTTTTGAATGGTGCCGGAGGCCGGACTCGAACCGGCACGAAGTTGCCCTCGAGGGATTTTAAGTCCCTTGTGTCTACCATTCCACCACTTCGGCTTACGATATAACACCTGTTCTTGCCCTCAAGGATCTTTTGAGTTTTGGAGGCACCACCCAGATTTGAACTGGGGGTGAAGGTTTTGCAGACCTCTGCCTTACCACTTGGCTATGGTGCCATATATAATCCTTTATTGGTGGGAACAGTAGGACTCGAACCTACGACCCCCTGCTTGTAAGGCAGGTGCTCTAACCAACTGAGCTATACTCCCTAAAAAAATGGAGCGGAGGACGAGATTCGAACTCGCGACATTCACCTTGGCAAGGTGACGCTCTACCACTGAGCCACCCCCGCATATCCAAGCAGTCTCATTGACTACTTTAGTAATATACCAAAACACGAAACATTAGTCAAGGAAAATTTTAAACTTTTTACATTTTTTTTAAAAAATTTTATTTAAATGTAAAATCTTTTCCATACTATAAATTTTAATTACATTTTTCCCTGTGCTACGGCTATTTCTAAGAGCGCTTGCCATTTATATTATATGTAACTACATATATAATATGTTAATTACTATTATCGGAAGTTGAGTCGGAGAGTTTACTCTTAAGCAAAGACTGATGTTTATTCAAACTGGCGATGCCACAACTTGTTGTGGATTTGCGTTAAGCAAATTGATTTGCGAATATTGAGAGCAAAGCAACATCACATAGTTTTTATTATAAAAGATTGAACAAAAAATTCCTAGCAAAGAAATAAAAGGCATCCTTTTAAAGGAAATTACTACTTTTTTGTAGCAAAATTATTTAAAAAAGGCACTTCATACCTAATTTAAGTAAACTATATTTAAAAAAATAAAAGAAGTGATAATCAAAAATAATTTTTGTTTGACGTCTAAACAAATGTGTTTGGGTTTCAAACAAGATTTTCACTTCTCTTATTTTTTGGAAAAGCCTTATACTACACAAGTAAAATGATTTCTACTTGTTGGCTTTAGCCCTTACCTACTTATTTGCCACAGTTCTTCGTAGAACAACACGAGTTACTGCACGCTTTTGATTTGCAGGCTTTATTAGAGCAATTTTTTGCCATATAAAAAGCACCTCCCCTTTTAGTTGAGTAATCCCAACAATAGTATTTTAAACTAAAAAAGGATAAAAATACTTTACAATATATTCCAGCAAGAATTAACCAAGGTCTAAAAATATTATGAAAGAAAAAAGTCAAAATTGTATTAACTCAGGCAAGTTTTTCATTTCTATCATATTAGCAAACCTTTTAATTTGAAAGCAAACACACCAACAAAGCACTTGCTATTTTTCGCTCCAAAAACAGTTTAAATTGTCATCAATTTTTAGAGTTCCATATGTAGTTTTAATTTTTTCTCTTTTTGTCAAAGTAGTCAACGCGCTTATAAGTTTTTTAAATTTATTTTCAAATTTATTCAAAACATTTTTTATCTCTAATTTCACCCCAAAAGGAGACTCGGAATGCAATGTTAAATCGACGACATCCGAGCCACTTTTTTTAAAACAAACTTTTAAGAGTTTGTAGCTAGTGTTACCTAAAGATTCTAATATATTTGAAAAACAATTTATTGAAGCAAAAACAAGATTGTTTTCCTCTAAAAATTGCCCAATGTCATACGCAAAACTTGACACTTCAAAGAATTCAAAATAGCTTTGTTCTTCCTTGTATGACGATTCAAATTCTAGTTTAACATAATCATCGACTTCCAAATCTTGACCAATTTTTAAGATTTTAAAGTCCTTATCCATTATGAAAGTTTTACTATTTTCTTTCATAAAAAACATTCCTATCCTTTCACTCGCAGTTATAAGAAGTGTATTTGGAAAGACCGCTTCTATCCCTTCAACGCGCAAATTTGGGTTATTTTGCTCCAAATTTTCAATATATTTTGATTTTGGCTGATTAAAAAGAAGTTGTCCGTATTCAAAATGGATTGAAGAAATAATTTTAGAAGCATTATCATTTGAACAAAAATCTTTGTTTTGCTCTCCCTTAAATTTAATTTTAACACATTGAAGTTGAAACATTGCCGACGACAATGTTAGCGCAAAGCATAAAACAAACAAAACACAAATCATGATGATTAAACGTCTCTTTTTCATACAACTCTCCAATTACTAAGTTTTTAAATTTCTTTTTCTCTATTTGCGTGTTTTTATAAAAAATCATAAGTTAAAACATTTATGTTTTACAACAACGCTTGTCCAAAAAACTTCACAAAAGTAGCCTTAAATTTGGTATAAATTTTTTTATAATTTTATTCAAAAAATAACAAAAATTATTTACAGCAATAAATAGGTCTTAAAAGCAATTTTTAACCGTTTTTCATTTTAATGGATACATTTTTGTATTAAATTTTCAAAATTATAAAAAAGATTTTTCATACTCTTTTTATATCTGCCCCAAGTGCATTAAAAACTTTTTCTATAGATTCGTACCCACGATCTATATTATGTACATTTGAAATCGTTGTTTGCCCGTGCGCATATATGCCCGCCATAACAAGCGCCGACCCAGCGCGCAAATCAGTTGCGGAAACGTCAGCGCCATAAAGGTCTTTTACACCAGTTACAATTGCGGTCCTATCTTTTGTTATGATATTTGCGCCCATTTTTATAAGTTCTGGAACATGCTTAAACCTTGTTTCAAATAAATTTTCCGTTACGACACACACGCCATTACTTACACATTGAAGAGCCAAAGTTTGTGCTTGAAGGTCGGTTGGAAAACCAGGGTAAGGCATTGTATCAATTTTGCCAAAACTTTTCTTTTCCCTTCCCGCACGCAATCTAATATTATCATCTTTTATGTTAAGGTCAAAACCCGCGTCTTTAAATTTAGTTAAAAGCGAGTAAATATGAGCATAATCGACATTTTTTATCAAAATATCTCCACCACACATAGCGCCAGCAAGCAAATATGTTCCCGCAATTATTCTATCAGGAATTGGCGTGTACTCCGTTGAATGAAGATTCCCTACACCTTCAATAACAATTGTGTCAGTCCCTGCGCCCATTATTTTCCCGCCCATAGAATTTATGAAATTTTGAAGGTCAACAATTTCGGGTTCCTTTGCCGAATTAAAAATTCGCGTTGTTCCAGTCGCTAGAACGCCCGCCATCATAATATTTTCGGTTGCACCAACACTCGGATAATCTAAATGAATGTCGGCACCAACGAGTTTGTGGGCATAACAGTCAATTTTACCATATTTTTCGTCAATTTTTGTGCCAAGCGCCTTTAAACCTTTTAAGTGCAAGTCTATCGGGCGCGCGCCAATTTCACATCCGCCTGGATAAGAAACTCTCGCGCAACCAAATCTCGCCACAAGAGGTCCTAACAAAAAAATGGACGACCTAATTTGTTTTGATAAATCGTCAGGCAAAGTGCAATTTGTTATGTTTTTGCAGTCTATATGTATATTTTTATGCCCTTTTTCAATTTTTGCACCCAATATAGACAAAAGTTCCAACATATTATCGATGTCGGAAAAATGCGGGCAGTCGTGCAAAGTAACCGTTTCGCGACACAAAACGCAACTTGCCAAAATAGGTAAAATTGAGTTCTTTGACCTTGGAACGCAAACACTACCGACAAGAGGTTTCCCGCCGTTTATAACAAATTTATCCATAAAATGACCCCTTACATATCATTTTATGGAAAAGACAATTTTTGTGTGAAAAATTTTGTGCTAAAAATGTTTAATAATTATTTTTAATATAATTATGATTTTAGCCATCATAAATAATTAAAAAACAAAATTGTAATGCATAAAAGCATTTATGTTCTAGGTCATTTAAAAAAATGTCATAAAAAAGAGACAAACCATATATGGCTTGCCACAAAACAATTTCCTTAATAAAATTTAAAACATTACATATTTTTTACAATTCTATTAAATTTCATAATTTTTTCTTTCGTTTTAAGCTGAAAAATGGAGTTTTTGACATTAACTGTTGATTAACTTCTTGTGACCTGTTTTGCTTGTCTATGTTACATAAAACGCCCATTGCTGACATAAAAACGACTATTGATGTGCTTCCACTACTTATAAATGGAAGTGGCAGCCCTGTAGGCGGAATACTTCCCGTTACAACTGCAATATTTAAAATTGTTTGAATTGCAATAACAGACACTATACCACTAGCAAGATAACAACCAAAACGATTTTTTGCATTTATAGCAACTTTTACGCCAAAAGTTATTAAAAGAGCAAATATTAGTATAACAAAAATCGCACCAACCAAACCTAGTTCTTCACAAATAATTGCAAAAATAAAGTCACTCTCAGCAAACGGTAGAAAAAGAAATTTTTGTCTTGAATTAAAAAGTCCAACACCGAACATTCCGCCATTTGAGATTGAGAAGAAAGATTGAATTAGTTGATACCCTTCCCCTTTTGGACTTGCCCAAGGGTCAATAAAAGCAAGAAGTCTAAGCAACCTATAGGGTTCAATTAAAATTAAAACTGGAACAAGCAAAATAAAAGGCACACACAAAATCAAAAAATGTTTAAAAGATGCCCCGCCAATAAAGAGCATAAAAAGCATCACAAGCCCCATACACATCGTAATTGACATATTGGGTTCCAAAATTATCATCAAGCAATAACCGCATCCAGCAATCAAAATCGGTAATAATTTTTTGAAATTTTTAATTTTTTCATAGTTTTTACTTAAATAAACGCTACAAAACAGTACAAAAGCAAATTTTGCAAGTTCACTAGGCTGAATTGTAAAACCAACAAGACGTATCCATCGTCTAGCGCCATAATTTTCGACGCCAATGCCTGGGACAAAAACGAGACCAAGCAAAATAAAAGTCACAATAACAAAAGGTATCGAAAATTTAGGCAACCTATTATAATCAATTTTCGACAAAATTATCATAAAAGCCGTGCCAACTGCAATTCCAAGGAGTTGCTTGATAAGGAAAAAGTATTGATTGTTATAATTCCTGCTTGCCGAATAAAAACTCGCGCTATAAACCATAATCGCGCCAAACACAACCAAAACAAGCGTTAAAGAAAAAATCCATTTTGCATTATTTTTAAAAAGCGTTTTTTGACTCTTCAAAATTTTCATAATAGTCCTTTATATATTCCAAGAATTTGTCACCACGTTCTTTATAGGATGAAAATTCGTCAAAACTTGCACATGCTGGAGAAAGAAGTATGATTCTGTTTTGTTCTTGGGACGCCAAATACACCGCTTGTCTTAGCGATGCGCATTTTTCAATTGGAATTAAACAGTGGATTGTTTTGTGGCTTTCAAGGAATTTATTTGCCGTTTCCCCAAAAACATATATCTTTTCGACATATTTAGGAAGTGACAAAAACAGACCATCAAAATCACATTTTTTATCGCTTCCGCCACATAAAAGAATGGTTGATGAATCAAAACTCTGCACTGCCTTAATTGTCGCGTCGACATTTGTCGCCTTGCTATCATCAAAAAATTTATTATTTGTTTTTGACAAATAAACAAGTTGTAAACGATGTGGACTTGGAAGGAACCCACGCAAGATTTTGCGGATATCATTGTCTTTTACTCTCATAAGTTTAGCAATAAGAACAGCGCACAAAATATCTTCTTCAAATTGTGAACCAAATAATTTACATTCGCTTAATTTGCAAATTTTGTGCGAAAAAAGACCAAATTTTGCATAAATTGCCCTATTTTTGATGTAAACTCCCCGTTTTACGCTTTTTTTCGTATCAAAAGTAAAACATCTTGATTTAAAGCATCCATCTAAATCTGATGGATAAATTGAATAATCATTTTTATTTTGATGAGCAAAAATTGACCTTTTTATGTTTAAATAATTAGTCATATTTCCGTGCCTATCCAAGTGGTCGGGCGTTACATTTATAATGCACGCAACATTTGGATGAAATGTTTTGCAACTTTCTAGCTGAAAGGAACTCGTTTCACACACATAAGTGACATTTTTTTCGCCGTATCCAACCCCGCTTGTAAACGGAATGCCAATATTCCCCACTTTTTTGACATTTACGCCCGCATTTTTTAATATTTCATAAACGAGTTCAGTCGTGGTTGTTTTACCATTTGTACCTGTAATTGCAATCAGTTTACACGACTTATCCATATTTGTGTAGCCGAGTTCCAACTCCCCAATAACACTTATTCCTTGTTGTTTTGCATATTGAATGAGCGGATTGTCTATACTTATCGATGGGCTAATAATAATCTCATCCACGCTCGAAATCGTCTTTTTAGTTAACCTTTCAAGAACGACAGTTTGTGCGATGTTTTTGTCTTTAAACTTATCACGCAAATCCTTATTTTCATCAAAAAGGTAGAAAATATCACCTTTTTTCGTGCTTTTTTCGTCGTTTTTTATCATTTTTGCTTCATTTTGCAAAATAAGTTTTTGATTGTTGATTGAAAAACCACTTAATTTTTGATTATCAAAATTATTATTTTTATCTATTTTTTTACACAAAATTTTAGATGAATTTTTGATAATGCCATCCCTTAGTAAAGGCACTTTATCTTTGTTTTCAAAATTAGCATCATCATTTTTTGAGTTTTGAAGCCTTAATAAAAGTTCTAAACTTGATTCTCCGCTGAGTTTTAAACCCCAAATTAAATATTTCATAATCCCCCTAACAACGCAAGCGTGAGTGTTCCCACGAGTATTGTTAGTACTATGTATATGAAAACAATTTTGGTTTCATTCATTCCCTTATGTTCTAAATGGTGATGAAAAGGCGCCATAAGGAATATCCTTTTTTTTGTTCTTTTATAATGTAAGACCTGTAAAATTACGCTAAGAGACGACACAACAAACATTATACCAACAATTGGAATATAAAGGCTTGTCCCATTAAAGGAACAAACACACGTAAGAAGCGCACCAAGGGAAAGAGAGCCTGTATCTCCCATAAAAATTTTTGCTGGATAGAAATTAAAAACCAAAAATCCAAGAAGTCCGCCCGCAACGGCGACGCAAATCATATTTAAGTTCTGCATTTGAATAAAATATTCACTAGTTGCATCAGAAACTAAATTTTTGCAATAAAACGTGCTAATAAGAGCGATGAAAAGAAAGGCTATCAAACTAACGCTTCCAGCAAGCCCATCCAATCCGTCTGTCAAATTTACACTATTTGTTGTCGCAACAAAAACCAAAATAATGTAAGGAATTATTAGAAGCCCAAAATTAGCTTTTGTCAATGTAAACGGCAAATAAACTCCATTTAAAGCATCATTTTTGTAAACAAATACTGCAACAACCAGTGCGATTGCAAGTTGAAATATTACCTTTTGATAGGCTCGTAAACCTAAATTTCTCTTATATTTAATTTTTATAAAGTCATCCAAAAAGCCTACTACCGCATACGCTAGAAAAACCGCAATGCACATTAACGAAAGTGTCAAATTTGATTTAGCAAAAATCAAACTTGCAACAATTGTCGGAACAATAAAAATTACGCCCCCCATTGTAGGAGTGCCCTGTTTAGAAAAATGCTCTTCCACATAACCTAGTATATTTTGCCCAAATTTAAGTTTTTTTGCGAATTTTATGTAAAAAGGGGCTATAATTACGCTCATTATAAATGATAATAAGAAACAATAGTAAGTCATATGGCACCACCTTTTAAGTTATTGTGTATTTTTTATATTTTTTTATTCTAAATGAACCTTTTTTATAAATTTGGCACAAAAAACGCACATTTTAAGGGTAAAATTCTATTATTTGGACAATTTTTTTATTAAACATAGGTTGTCCATTTTTAACAAAACAACAATTTTATGTCTTCAAAAATGGTTTTATAATTTCGTAATCGTCGAAATGATACTTTTTCCCCTTAATTTCTTGCGTTTTTTCGTGTCCTTTGCCAGCAACAAGGATAATGTCACCATATTCAGAGCCTTTTATCGCTCTCTCAATTGCTTTTTTCCTATCACAAATTACAAAATATTTATTTTTATTATCAAAACCGCTTTCAATTTGGGAAATTATTTTTCGTAGCGACTCATTTCGTGGATTATCACTTGTTAAAATAGTAAAATCTGACAAAAGACTTGCAACCTCGCCCATTTTTCCGCGTTTATCTTGATCTCTGTTCCCACCGCACCCAAATACAACAATCAATCTATTTTTCGTAAAGTCCTTTAAATTTAATAGCGCTTTTTTCAAACTATCTGGTGTATGTGCATAATCTATAACAACCGTTGCCCCGTTTTGCAACTTGTAAAAGTTCATTCGCCCTTCTATTTTATTAACATTAGATAGAGTCTTAAAAATTGCTTCATTAGATAATCCTAAAATTTTAGCACTGACGGCGCTTGAAAGCATATTATAAACATTAAAAAGACATAACATATTCGACTTTATGTCAAAAATATTGTCAAAGATGTTTAGTAAAAAGTCCGTTTCGTCATTTTTTAATACTATATCCATAGCAAAATTCGTCGCAGGCGAAAAAATACCATATGTAAAAAGCTTTGAATTTGTCGATTTAGAAATGTCTCGTCCCAGTTCATCATCAATATTTACAACGACATTTTTACACATTGATTTGTCAAAAAAAAGTTTCTTTGCTGACGCATAATTTTCCATAGTTTTAAAAAAGTCTAGGTGGTCTTGTGAAAAATTTGTAAAAATTCCAACTTCAAACTTTATCCCTGCAAGTTTTCCTAGGAAAAGTGCATGAGCAGACACTTCCATAACAACAAACTCAACACCATCATCACGCATTTGCTTTAAAATACAAAACAAATCAATCGGGTCGGGAGTCGTCATATGATTAGGCAATTTTTTGTCACCATATTCAATCCCATTTGTGCCAATTATTCCCGCTCTTTTATTGTCATTTTGTAAAATTTGATAGACCAAATTTGCACTAGTTGTCTTGCCATTTGTGCCCGTTACGCCAATAAATTTTAACTTGTCTTGGACATTTTTGTAAAAACGTTTACATAGTACTGGCACAAAATTACGCGCATTTTGGACTAAAATCTGCGGTTGTGAAATGTCGAGCCATTTTTCTACCACAAAAGCGACACAACCATTAGAAATGGCATTTTGAACAAAATTGTGCCCGTCAAAATTTACACCATTTATACAAAAGAAAAGTCCACTTTGCACTTGTTTATCCGCTTTTTGCGATAATTCTAAAATTTCGATATCAAGGTTGCCACGAGTTGCTATTACATCTTTTTGATTTTTAATTAAGGATGAAAGTTTCATAAAATGTCCTTTTTTTAATTGTTGAAATTTTTGTCGAGACGCTTGTTCACCAGCAAAACTGATGGTTATTCAAATTGAAAGCTCAAAACAAAGCTTTGCTAGTGCGTCAACACAGGTTTTGAACTTGGTTCAAAATTTACTTCCTATAATTTAAGTTTTTATCAAAATTGTCGTTGATTTGCTTATTTCTACATCTTTTGATGGAAATTGGTCCAAAACAAACTCACCTTCGCCGTCCACTTCATAATAAACACCCATTTTTTCTAGTTCAACAAGAGCTTTAGAGATTGAAAGTCCAACTAAATTTGGAGTAGATACCTTTTTATCTTCAATCTTTGTTTCGTCGTCTGGAGAAAAATTTTTGTAAGCAATAATTTTTTCATAAATCGTTTTAGCATAAGGTTTTGCGACTACACTGCCGTAATATGCCCCAGTGCTTGGCTCATCAACACATAATAAGAGAGCATATTCAGGGTTCTCTCTATCAAGAAAGCCAAAAAAACTTGAGACATATTTTCCACGTGAGATTTTTCCGTCAGCACCATATTTTTGTGCAGTTCCTGTTTTTCCTGCAACTTTGTAACCTGGCACAAAAGACATTTCTCCAGTTTTAGAAAGGGCTTGATAGAGCAAATACCTTATTGTTTGTGACATATCGCCCGTAATTGTTTTACCGCGCGCAATGGGCAAATTAGAATAAATTTCACCACTTTCATCGAAATATGACGACATTACAGTAGGCTGATATTTTATACCGCCATTGATTGCCGAACAAAAAGCATTTAAAAGGTGTAACTGCGATGTCGCGACTGTTTGCCCAAAAGCGATACGCGCCAAATCGACATTTTGAACAAGCGATTTATCGAGCAAAATCCCCCCACTTTCACCGCTTATGTCGACGCCAGTTTTTGAGCCAATTCCAAATTCTTTAAGATATTTATAAAGTCTATCCTTTCCAAGCCTAAGCCCCAAATCCATAAAACAACAGTTGCACGAATTTTGAACTGCCTCAACAAGTGTCTGACTTCCGTGTCCCAGCGTACGCCAACATTTAATCTTTTCGCCATCGACGATTCGATAACCTGGGCAATAAAAACGCTCGTTTACATTCGTTAAACCTTCACTCAATGCAGCGGACAAAGTTAGAATTTTAAAAGTCGAACCTGGTTCATAGACATCTGTTACACAAATATTTTTTGATTGGCTCATCAATGTTGGCACATCTTGTCTAGGCGGATCATTTGGGTCAAAACTTGGACTAATTGCAAGCCCCAAAATTTTTGAATTGTTTGGGTCAACCATTACAATCGACGCACCTTTTGGTTTGTGGTCAATCATAATTTGTTGCAAAGTCGTTTCCAAAATGTTTTGAATGTTTATGTCAATATTAAGTTTGATATTTACACCGTCTTGCGCGTCAACATAGTAATTGAGCGAATCGTTAAGACTTATTCCACGGACATCGCTTTGAACAAGATATTTCCCGTCAACACCCTTTAAAATTTCGTCATAATAACTTTCAACTCCGCTTTGCCCCACGCTATCACTTGTAAGATATCCCAAAACTTGTGATAGGCTATTTCCATAAGGATAAATTCTTTTAATGTTTTCACTCAAATACACGCCGTCAAAATTCTTTTCAACAATCTTTTTTGCAGTATTTTCATCCAGTTGCAATTTTACTAGGCTTTCTGAAATATAGACATTACGACATTTTAAGTACAACGTTTCATAATCAAGTGATAAAATTGAGCTTAAATATGTAGCAACTTTTGCAGGTTCTTTAATCTCTTTTGCCCGAACATAACAGTCATAGGTAGTGGATGATAGCGCTAAAATATTGCCATTGCAATCAACAATTTGTCCACGTTTTGCCGTAAGTGGAAGAGTTCGAACCCACTGCTCAATCGCTTTTATCTGCATATTTTTTTGCTTTATAACTTGTAAAAAGAAAAGTCTAACAAAAAGTAGACAAAAAAGAAAGGCCACTATCAAAATAAATGATAGCAACCTCTTTTGTAATGATAAACTTGAATACGCTACTTTTGGTTTAATAATTGCCTCCAAACATTTGGTTGACTCTTCCAATTAAAGCATCAAACCAATTTGTTTGTGACTTATTTTCTTTTTTGTACTCCGTGCCTTTTTCGATTTCCATTGTTGCGCCGTTTTCGAAAGTTATGACATTATTTTCAACTTCCGTCCCCGCTAAAACTCCTGCCGTGGCATATGCTTTACCTGCACGATACTCGAGAGAATTTATCACAAACATATTATATATAAACAATATGCCAAGCAACGCCATAATAGAAGTAAAAGCAAAAATAAGTGGACGATTTTTAAGTTTTGCTTTTTTATGCAACTTAACTTCTTCTTCGCCAACCTTAAAATTATCCAAGAACTCGTTTGGTGCAACTTCAAGCGAAAAAGTTTCATCATTATGCCTATTTTCAGAAACATTTTCGTCTGGATCGCCCAAAATTATTTCACTGTCGAATTGGTCAATAGAATTGTCGACCATTTCATTTATGTTGTACACTTTATCGAAATTTGCATCGTCAATTTGGTCAATTTTTTCTTCAAGCAATATATCGCTTCTTGATTTTCCTTCCATAATTCTCTCCTTTTACTATCAATTTTTTATTCTTTTTATTTATAAAAACACACCATTCGTTGTGATTTTTGCGTTATTTTGTCAAAAATACTCTTTTTTGCTTAATTTTGTTGTAGTTATATAAATATAACTAAATCTTTTCGGCTATTCTAAGTTTACTTGATGAACTTCTTGAATTTGATTTATGTTCGTCACTTGATGGAATTAAAGGCTTTTTTGTAATAAGTTTTAATCTTGCTTTATGATGACAAACACAAATAGGAAATTCTTTTGGACAAATGCAATCAGTACTTTCAAGTTTAAATTTGTCTTTCACAATTCTATCTTCTAGTGAGTGGAATGTTATTATGCAAAGCCTTCCCTGCGGTGCAAGTCTGTCAATCATCGTGTCTAAAAGTTGTTTTAAAGCATCAAGTTCGCCATTCGTTTCAATTCTAAGTGCCTGAAAAGTTTTTTTCGCAACACTTCCGCCTTTGTGAAGAAGTTTTGGTGGATAAGATTTTTCAATAATTTTCACAAGTTGTAATGTTGTTGTAATTTCCTGCTTTTGTCTTTCTTGAACGATATTTCTAACAATTGATCTCGCAAAATTTTCTTCGCCATAGTCATACAATATTTTTAGCAAATCCGCTTCTTTATAATTATTGACAATGTATTTCGCGTCTAACCTAGATGTCGTGTCCATTCTCATATCAAGAGGGGCATCTTTCATATAACTAAACCCGCGACTTACTTCGTCAATTTGGTAACTAGAAACGCCAAGGTCCGCTAAAATTCCGTCAACTTTTTCAATTCCTAAATCGTCCAAAACTTTTTCTAAATCACGGAAGTCGCTATGAACAAGAATTTTTTTACATTTGTATTTTTTAAGTCGCTCCCTACTTACTTCAAGTGCTTTCTCATCTTTGTCGATTCCGATTAAAACACCTTTTTCGGAAAGCTTACTAGCGATTACGCTTGAATGTCCCGCTCCACCTAACGTCGCGTCAACATAAATTCCATCCTTTTTGATGTTTAACCCCGAAATGCATTCGGAAAGCATAATAGGAATATGTTTAAATTCCATAGTCGCCCAACCCTTGCAAAAGTTCATCGATATGACTGTTTTCAGTCTCGCAGTACTTTTCCCATTTTTCTTTTGCCCAAAGTTCTATTCTATTGCCAGCACCAACAAAAACAAGGTCTTTATCAATACTCGCATACTTTTTTAAATTATTTGGAAGTAAAAATCTACCTTGATTATCTTCTTCGAGTTCGCTAGCAGAAGAGAAAATCAAACGCAAAGGCTTTTGAGCATTTGTGTCAAACATTGGAAGATCACTCGCTTTTGCAACAAGTGCTTCAAATGAATTTTTAGACAAAATAAAGATACAGCCGTCATTGCCTTTAAGCAAAACAATCTCGCCATTGACGCCTTTTTTGAACTTATTTGGAATGCGAAAACGATTTTTGCTATCGCATTTTTGTTCAAACTCGCCCAAAAACATTTCTACTTCTCCTTTCTATGTCAATATTGTAGCACAATTTTTGACCACTTCCAACCACTTTTGACCACTTTTTACTATTTTTTTAAAATATTTTTAATTTTTTTTGATATTTTTACCATTTTTATGACAAATATATCGTTTTTTTCTATATTCATGGTTGGATTTGAAAAAAATATTTTTATTATTTTTTTACACTTACAGTCTTTAAATAAATACACCTAAATCATTCTATTTTTTTTACAAAAAAAATCCCGCATAAGCGAGACTTAAAATATTTTTTTAATTTAAATAATTTTAATCTTGTGAAATAAGAGTTAACTTATTATCCGTCATATCACAAGAAGTAAGATAATAAGTGACATCATTTATCTTGCATTCTTTTGAAACCTTTAGGTTCCATACGCCGTGAAGGTGCCCATAGACGACCTTTTTTACACCATATTTTTCGATCAAATTAGTAAATTCAGTTGGCTTATACCCTTTTTCGTATGGCGGAAAATGAATCATACAAATAATCTCTTCGCCATTTGTTTTTTGGGCGGTTGCAGATTTTAGAGACATTTCAAGGCGTAAAAGTTCTCTTGCCTTTAACTTTTCATCGTCAAATGTCCAACCGCGAGTTCCGCAAAAAATATAATTACCAATTTTTAGACTGTCATTTTGGATAGCATAAAAATTTTGTGGTAAGACATCGCGAAGTTTGCTTATTGAATCCCACCAGTAATCGTGGTTGCCACGAATCATTATTTTTTTGCCAGGAAGCGCGCCAATTAGATTTAAATCCGCCACCGCTTCGTCAAGTTTCATCGCCCAACTAAAATCTCCCGCGAGTAAAACAACATCATCTTCCCCAACCTTTTCTTTCCAATCGGTAAAAATCTTGTCAAGATAATTATCCCAGACGGGTCCAAAAATATCCATCGGCTTAGGATTATTTATTGATAAATGCAAATCTGAAATGGCAAAGACTTTCACGCGCACATCCTTTTATTGTACATATTCTATCCTATTTTAAGGAAAAAGTAAAGAAAAGCGGTCTTTTTTTTCTTTGCTTTATATAAATTTACTTCTTAATTTTGTATTTAGTAGATAAAGTTTTTTGGTTAAAAAAATTTAATTTCAGTTTTTTTAAAAAGATTTAATTAAAAAAAATAAAATTGCCCTGTCAAAAATTTAAAGTTCCTAACAAGGCAATTTTATAACTAATCTATTTTTTCTCTTTTAAAAGGTTTAGCCCTTTATTCCTCTACAAGAGTGTTTATAATCGTTGATTTTGAATCGCGGTTGGGAAAATTGGCAATTCAAACACACCGCTACAAATTTCTTGTGTATATTCTTGTGCTGGTGGTGGACTGCAATAGCCGTAACTTGGCACCAAAATTTCGGATCTAACTAGCACTCTTGTAATTAAGGTTACGCAAGCGCTAATCGAGAAGATGTTGTCTTGCACCCATGTTCCCATTGGGCTGGACATTGCTCCAAATACTTCAATTCTATATGGCACAATCGATGGTTGTGGAATGAAAAGAATTATGTCGTTTGGAATGGACAATGTAGATTTTCCCGTTCCAGTCACACCGTTTGCGTCCTTATATGTAATTAAAATCGGCACTTCCGCCTCAAATGAAACACGCGCAAAATTTGGTTTATCGTCAAGACGGTCAATCACAAGGTTGTTTATAACCGTATCGCCGTTTGTTACTGCACTGACAAATGTAAGTGGAGTTTGTGGATTTACTGGATTTTGGTCAGTAACCGTTACTTGAACATTTGCTTCTTGTATTTGTCTCATTGCAGCGTCCAAAACTTTGTCGACTTGAATGCACGCTTTTTCACAGATTCCGTTTATTGGATTGCCAGAAACCACCCCTGGACAAGAGCCCGAGCGGTTGCATGTATAGAATGACATTAAAATAATACCCCCTTTCTCTTTTTTTTAAGTTTATCTTTGTGTCATATGTAACAACAGTTAAAAGCACTTTTGGATTTAGTCAAAAACTCGCCACAAAAATACATTTAACTATAAGATAATATGAATGAAGTTTAAAAATTGTGACTTATATAAAAAAACACTATCAAAATTGATAATGTCTTTTTGAAAATCATATTTAATTTTTGGGCTGTGTTTTTTAAAAAAGTTTGCCTTTATTCCGCCACCGATGGAGTTGTAAATTGTTCGATACTTTTTAACAAATCGTCAAGCCCCTTTTTGTCTTGGCTAGATGTAACTATAATATCCTTTTTAGTTATGCCAAGTCTATTTGAAATAATTATAATGTGGTCATTGACTTGCGAACGCGACAAAGTATCGGTTTTTGTTACAATAATTTTTGTGTTTATTCTGTTGAAATATAAAAATTGAAGCATTTGCTCGTCTTGGGCAGTCGGCGTTCGTCTAATGTCTAGCAAAAGATAGACGCATTTTAGGTTTGGAGATAGTCTCAAATAATCTTCCAAAAAGCCCGCCCAATTTGTTTTTTCAGTCTTTGAAACTTCAGCATAACCATATCCTGGCAAGTCAACAAGAAGAAAAGACTTATTAAGCAGATAATAATTTATAAGTTTTGTCTTACCTGGAGTTGATGATGTCTTTGCAAGTTTTCGCCTATTTGTAATAAAATTTATAAGCGAACTTTTGCCGACATTACTTCTCCCAACTAATGCGACTTCTGGATAATCACTTTTATAAAAATTAGTATTCGCGACACTAGTCACAAATTCTGCCTGTTTAATCTGCATCTTTTTCTCCTTTTGTGCTTTTATTAACACTTCTTCGTCACAATTATATAAAATTTATCAATGAATTCCTTTCGTTTTATACTAAAAAGGTCTTCTTTTTTTAAAACAAAAGGAAATTTCACCATAAATCAAGCACTTTTAAACTAAATTAGTAAATTTTTAGGTGTAAGCATTTTCAAAATTCTAATCTATGCCGACGCTTCTTCCTTTTTTTCAGCCTTTTTTCTTATAAATTCAGGTTCTTCCCCTTTATCAATAAAAGGTGCGCTAATAACAATACTATCAATCGTTTTATCGCCAGGGGCGGAATACATTAGTTTAAGCATACTTTCTTCCAAAATCGTACGAAGTCCCCTTGCGCCAGTTTTGAGTCGCATTGCTTTTTTAGCGACCGCTTTAACGGCTTCGTCTTTGAAAACCAAGTTAATCCCATCCATATCAAACATTTTTTTGTATTGCTTCGTAATGGAATTCTTTGGCGCGACCATAATTTGAACAAGTGCTTCTTCGCTTAAATCGTGCAAAGCGCAAGTTATTGGAAGTCTGCCGACAAATTCTGGAATAAGACCAAATTTGTTTAAATCACTTGGCTGGACATCTTTTATCAAATTATATGTTGCCTCGTCTTTTGTCAAAACATCGTCGACTTTTGCTCCAAAACCGAGTGAAACGGTTGATTTTCGCTTTTCAATGATTTTGTCAAGTCCGACGAACGCCCCACCGCAAATAAAAAGAATATTTGTTGTGTCGATTTGAATTGTCTCTTGTTGTGGATGCTTTCTTCCGCCTTGTGGTGGAACGCTTGCAACTGTGCTTTCCAAAATTTTTAAAAGCGCTTGTTGGACGCCTTCACCCGAAACATCTCTTGTTATCGACCTGTTTTCACTTTTTCGCGCAATTTTATCGATTTCGTCAATATAAACGATTCCGCGTTCAGCCTTTGCTATATTATAGTCCGCGTTTTGAATAAGTTTTAACAAAATATTTTCAACATCGTCACCTACATAACCCGCTTCCGTCAAGGTTGTTGCGTCGCAACTTGCAAATGGAACTTTCAAAATTTTTGCTAATGTTTTAGCGAGCAAAGTTTTTCCGCACCCCGTTGGCCCAATCAGAAGAACATTGCTCTTTTCAAGTTCAATAGGTTGCTCGCCGTCTTTTGATGGTTTGAGTGCACTATTGTAGTTTATCCTTTTATAGTGGTTGTATACAGCAACGGACAAGACCATTTTTGCTTCGTCCTGTCCAATAATAAAATCGTCAAGTTTTTCCTTAATTTCGTGTGGAAGTGGAAGGTCAATTTGAGAATTGTCATTCTCGACCTTTTCATTTCTCATAATCTCCTTGCAAACGTCAATACACTCGTCGCAAATAAAGCTCTCGCCGTCTGGGCTTGCAATAATTTTCTTTGTCATGGCTTGCGATTTGCCACAAAAAGAACAGTATAAATCTTTTTTCATCGTTACTCCTTTTTTGATAGCCTAATGTCGTCCACTTTTAGACGCTCCCATTTTTGCCTTCGTGCAACAATTTACTTTGATTTTTTTCTTGTATAAAATATTTCGTCAATTAAACCGTACTTTTTGGCTTCTTCAGCAGTCATAAAGTTGTCTCTATCAGTATCTTTAATAATTGTTTTGAGTGGTTGTCCTGTGACTTCGCTCAAAATTTTATTAAGTTTTTCCTTTGTCTTAATAATGTGTTTTGAGTGAATTTCCATATCACTCGCTTGGCCTTGAATTCCGCCAAGTGGTTGGTGAATCATAATTTCACTGTTTGGAAGAGCGTATCTCTTGCCTTTTGTTCCACTTGCCAAAAGAAACGCGCCCATCGACGCCGCAAGCCCAACACAAATTGTAACAACATCGCATTTGATATAGCGAATTGTATCAAAAATTGCAAAGCCAGCAGTTACGCTTCCGCCAGGACTGTTAATATACAAATGGATGTCTTTATCTGGATTTTTCCCTTCAAGATAAATAAGTTGTGCTACAACAATGTTCGCCGTTTGGTCTGTTATCTCACCTGTTATGAAAATGATTCTGTCTTCAAGTAAACGCGAATAAATATCATAACTTCTTTCTCCTGTACTTGTTTGGTCTACAACCATTGGAATAAGCATAGTTTAAATTCTCCTTTATAATGATAAACTTATTTTAGAATTTTATCCTTCTTTTTTGTTGCTTTAATGTCGCCAAAGACTTATGGCACGCATATTCCGCATTTGGCGGGGGCATCAGCCCCTGTCAAATGCGGGTGGGCTTTTGTAGTAGCAAGCAATTTTTAAAAAAAAATCGCTTGCTACGAAAGCCCCACGCCCCCAAACGGTTTTACCGTTTGGAGGGCGCATATGCGTGCCACCATCTTTTTAAAAACTCACCTTAAACGACTCTCCTAATTTTCTTAGTCTAATTTATTATTCTCTTTTAAGAATTTCATCAATTTATTAAGCAACAAACTGTTTGCAAAATAATTAAATTGTTCTTCACCCATCACTTTTTGCAAATCTTCAAGCTTTTCAGCTTTTGTTGTTGCATGTTCATTGTATTTTTTAAGCAATTCTTCATCCGAAATATTAAGCTTTTCGTCCGTCATAATTTTTTCAAGGACAAGTCTGGTCTTAACTGTTCTCTTTGCATCATCTACTCTTGATTTTTTAAGGTCATCCAAAGTTGTATTCGCATATTTCAAGTATCCTTCAAGATTTAAACCTTGATACATAAGACGGTGTTCAAAATCGTGAATATACTCGTCGATTTGTTCAAGAACCATAACTTCTGGGACGTCAACCTTAGCATTGTCAACGATTTGGTCAATAAGTTTATTTTCCGCCTTGCTTTTTTCTTCTTTTTCTTTTCTATCGAGAAGCTTTTTCTTAGTGCTTTCTTCAAGTTCTTTAAGTGTTGAAAATTCGCTTACTTCGTCGGCAAATTTGTCGTTAAGTTCAGGCATAACTTTTTCTTTAATTTCTTTAACAGTAACGGCAAAGGTTGCTTTCTTTCCGCTCAAATTTTCTGCTGGATAGTCTGCTGGGAATGTAACAACGACATCTTTTTTGTCGTCCTTTTTTGTTCCAACAAGTTGGTCTTCAAAGTTATCAATAAACGAATGTGAACCAAGTTCCAAATCAAAATCAGTTGCTGTTCCGCCGTCAAACTTAACGCCATCAATACTTCCCGAAAAGTCGATTGTAACAGTGTCGCCTAGTTTTGCTTCCCTTGTAACTGGAACAAATTTTACACGCGACTCTCTTAAATGTTCAAGTTCGTGGTCAACTTCCGCTTTTGTAACTTTTGGTTTTTCGGACTTTATTTCAATATCCTTATATGCACCAAGTTCAACCTCTGGTTTGTTCGTAACTTTCAAAGTGAGTTGCAAGCCGTTGTCATCAATTTTGTCAATACTAATTTCTGGATTACCAACTGGCTTAATATCCTTTTCTTTTGACAAAACTTCGAGATAGTATCTATAAAAACATCCATCAATCGCGTCATCATAGAAAACGGTGTCACCATAGGTTTTTTCTATAACCTTTCTTGGAGCGTGCCCTTTTCTAAATCCTTGAATATTGTACTTACCCTTGTTTTCTTTGTAAGCGTTTTCAAGAGCGTCGTCCCATTCTTTCTTTTCGACATTGATTGTAAGTTCGATTCTCTTATCTTCTAGTATTTTTTTTGTGTATTTCATTTTTATCTTCCTTTTAATTTTCTGCAAATTCTTTTTTATCCTTTTATAAAAAGGTCAAAAAAAGATTTATCCAAATTGATGAAAAATTTACAATTTTGACTTTTCGCCAATTTGCATACTAACAAGATTATAACAAATTTATTTTAAAAATACAATCATAAATGACAGACTTTTTTAATAAAAACGAAAAAAGCGGTCGTAAAATGTAAAATTTTAATTAAAAATGCCTAAAAAATTGCCCGTCTTTATTAAAGGCGGACTTGGTTTTGTGTTTTTAAATAAAATTAGTTAATTTCAATCTTTATCGCGCGCGCGACAATTCTATTATAATATATTTGTAAGTACTATATAAAAATTTATATCAAAAATCTAAAAAGTAGCGCAAACCCAAAAACAATAAACATTGTGCCAATCAGCCCAAACAAAACTGTTGGCGAAAGTGTTTTAAAGCGGGCCCAAGAAGACTTTATTTGAGACTTTTTTTCATCATCACCTATATAGTAGATATCTTCATCATAATCAATTCTTCGCGCGTCAAAATATTCTTTTGACGGGTCGTCATTTTTAACTTCATTATATTTTGACTTGTATTTTGACATAAGATAATAGCACAAAAAGCCTGCAATTAGACTTCCCGCAACAATAAAATATGCGGAAATAAAACCCAAAAAGAAAAGTAAAATTGCAACGCCCAAAACAGCAATAACAATCCAGTTCTTCTTAAAAAAATTTGATATTTTTTCTTTCATATATTCAATCCTATTTTAATCATTTTAGGTCTGTATTAGCAAATAACTACACAAACAAAAAGACAATAATCAAAATAACAATTATGACAAGAACAATCATATATGTGTTCTTTCTTTTTGATTCTGCATACATAAAGGCACACACAATTGTAACAATTAAACTGAGATAAAATGCAATTCTGTCGCACCAAACTTTTATTTGTGGGTTCCAATTAAAAATGTCCGCACGCGACAAAAAGCCAAGAACAAGCGAGCCCGCAATAAGCATAACCGCTATGTAAGCAAGTAGATTTAAAATTTTTTTTGATTTCATATTCTTTCCTTCTTTTATATTAAATTTTAGTTTTTTAACACTTTGTTATATTTTTTTTAGAACAACAGCTCAAATCTTCAAGCACAGCCACGCAATTTGTCGCAATTAACACTTACATAAAATGCTCAAAAATAAGTAGCACTATGACCTCTTAACTTCCCCAGCTTTTAGCTAATTTCTCGTCAAACTTCAAGTCCTTCTTAGACAAATACTTTTTAAAATAGTCAGGCAAATCACAACAAAATGACATTTCCTTATTTGTCCTTGGGTGTTTAAAAATTATCCTATACGCGTGAAGCAACTGCCCTTCAAGTCCAGATTCTTCCTTTCCATACAACTTGTCTCCAACAATTGGATGTCCAAGATAAGAAGAATGTACACGAATTTGATGTGTTCTCCCCGTTTTAAGTTCAAACAAAACAAGCGAAACACCATTATTATAATCCGCCACCTTATACAACGTATGCGCAAATTTCCCTTGTCCCATAGGAGAGACAACATATTTTTCGTAATTTTTTTTGCTTCTTTCTAACCAAGTCTTGATTTCGCCATCGCAATCCTTAAATTTTCCAAGCGCAACCGCCACATATTCTCTTTTGCAAGTCTTTTCTTGAATTTGTTTTTGAAGGTTAAGGTGTGCGAAATCGTTTTTTGCCACAACCAAAAGTCCCGATGTGTCTTTATCAATTCGATGCACAATCCCAGGTCTAATTTTTCCATTTATTCCGCTTAGGTCTTTTACATGGAATAAAAGCGCATTTACAAGCGTTCCCGACCTTATTTTTCCCGCAGGGTGAACAATCATTCCTTGCTTTTTATTTATAACCAGCAAATCGTTATCTTCATACACAATATCAATAGGAATATTCTCTGGCAAGACATCTATCGCTTCTTTTTCTGGAAGGTCGACATCAATTTTGTCCCCTATCCCCAACTTAACTCCCGACTTTTGTGGTTGTTTTTCGTTTACTAAAACCTGCCCCGATTGAATGAGTGTCTTTAAAAAACTTCTTGTGCATTCGCCGTTCATTTTTTCGCTTAAAAAGATGTCAAGGCGTTTTCCTTCGTCATCATTTTCTACAACAAAAATCATTTCGTCTCCCCGCCTTTTTCTTCTTTATGCACAAATAAAATAAAAATCACGAGAAGAACAACTCCTACACAAAGAAAACTATCAGCAACATTAAATGTCGGGAAATCAGTCCAAAATTCAAAGTATAAAAAGTCTCTCACACCGCCTAAAAATATTCTATCAATAAGATTTCCAAGCGCACCGCCAACGACAAACGAAAGCGCAACCGAATAAAGTGCGTTGTCGTTTTTCCATTTCACTTCAAGCATAACAACAAGCACCAAAAAAACAAATGTAAACCCTATTAAAATCCACGGACTATCGCCCAATATCCCCCACGCGCCACC
>CALBHW010000045.1 GCA_937893125.1 uncultured Clostridia bacterium | reverse complement strand
CTCAACCCAAACTCAACCCAAACTCAACCCAAACTCAACCCAAACTCAACCCAAAAACCTAACCAATTTTGAATATTTTTTAATATACGCTTTCAAAAATATTAAAAATATTATGCGTTTTTATCAAAAAAATTAAGAAAACTTAACAAAAAAGAATAAAACTATTTTTTTGTGTTTTTCAGTTTAAAAGATTTTATTGAAATTTATTCAGTTATAAAAAGGCTAAAATGCGAAGAAAATGTTATATTTTTATCGAAAAAGGATAAAGACAATGTGTGATGAAACATTTTTGTCGTATTTTGCACCCCTAAATTAGACAAATTCTGTCCTTTTTTGACATTTAAAACTTTTTTTACTCGTCTTTTTTAGTTTGAATAATTGCCCGTCAGGACTATACTTAAAAGGGAACGAAAAAGGGGGACAATAATGCTTAGTTGTGAGAGCAGTTATCAAATCTATGATTTGGCGAAAAAAGCAAAAGAAAGACTTAGAAGGAACGATTACTCTCTCCCACGGGCTGTTAAGACGACAGGCGCTAAAACATTTAGCGACTACGTTAAGTCTCGTCATGAAGAAACAAAAATAACAGTAGCAAAACCTATTAAAAAGACTGAGGACGAAATGTATTTACGCGTTTGCGAACTTTTGTCAAGTGGAACTGCGCAAAATCCTGTTTTGAGTCTAATTGATAAAGACTTTTTTGAAACTTTGGATAGCGAATCTAAACAATTTTATATCGCAAATTTGACTCAAAAGTTTAAATTTTTAGTCAAAAGGTATTATAGAGAACACGTATAAATCTTTTTTGCTCTTATTTTTTTAAAAAGACTTAAATTCGATTTATTGTATTTTTGGTGCGTAGATTTTTGATAATTTTTTATCAAATTTTAAAACAGTGTATTAACATTTGTTTGCTTTTTTCGTGCCAATTTGATAAAATACGTACATATTGAATTAAGCGAAAATAAAAACAAATTTTATTGAAATTTTTAAAAGCTTTTTTGATTTTTCAAAGCAAGAATTTGTTTTTATTTTGCAAATAAACATAGAAAAAAGGGCAAATGAAAAGTGGAAATTGACTTAAAAGACTTGAATAGTGCGCAACTAGTTGCGCTTAACCAAATTGACGGACCTGTTATGGTTCTAGCGGGCGCGGGGAGTGGAAAAACGCGTCTTGTCACTTATCGAATCGCACATCTTATCAAGTCTCTTGGTGTTTCACCATATAGTATTCTTGCTATAACTTTTACAAATAAAGCCACGAACGAAATGCGTGACCGTCTTTTTTCTATTCTTGGCGACGACGCGCAGGACATTTGGATTTCGACATTTCACTCAATGTGTGTTAGGATTTTAAGGAGCAACATCAGCAACCTAAAAAATTCCGACGGTTCAAGCAATTTTGACCGTAATTTTTCTATATACACAGACACGGAAAGAGATAAAGCGCTCAAAACTGTCGTCAAAGAACTTGGGCTTAACGAGGACGCAATAAATAAATATGGTTACCACATTTCAAATGCAAAAAACCAACATTTGTCGCCTTGGGACTATCAAAAAACCTATCAAGATTTGCCATATATTGACGAAGTTACAAAGGTTTATTCCGCCTATCAAACTTTTCTTGCAAGTAATAACGCGCTCGATTTTGATGACCTTTTGGTCAAAACCTACGACCTATTTTTGGAATACCCAAATGTTTTAAAGCGCTATCAACAAAGGTTTAAGTATATACATGTAGACGAGTTTCAAGACACAAATAAAATTCAATATTTGCTTGTCAAAGCGCTTGCTGGCGAGTACAAAAATATATTTGTTGTTGGGGACGAGGACCAATGTATTTATTCGTGGCGCGGGGCAAGTATCACAAATATTTCTGATTTTAAGCGCGACTTTCCAGAGTATAAAATGTTCAAACTTGAACAAAATTATCGTAGTACAAAATTGATTCTTGATATGGCCAATAAGCTTATCAAAAACAACAACGCTAGAAATGATAAAGTGCTTTGGACGAACAACGATGTCGGCACAAAAATTGAGTTTTATAAAGCAAAAGACGAGTTTGAAGAAGCGGAATATGTAGCGCGCACGATAGCAAATTTGGTGAATAATGAAGGTTATTCATACAAAGATTTTGCCGTTTTGACGCGTCTTAACGCTATGACGGCTCCACTTGAAGAAAAGTTTTTAAATTACAACATCAGCTACAAAATGTTTGGCGGAAAGAAATTCTTTGAGCGCCTTGAAATTAAAAATATTTTAAGTTACCTTAAAATGCTCACAAATAAGTACGATTCGACATCATTTGTTCGCATTGTCAATTTTCCAAAACGGGGCATAGGAGAAGCAACTGTTAAGGCGATTTTGGAACTTGCAAATTTTCATAATGTGACGCCATATGACATAATTTTAAACAATGAAGAATATTTAATTGACCCAGCGATTATTAGGAAGGTTAAGCCTTTTAAGGAACTTGTAGAGAAACTTCTTGACGCCTATGAAACGAGTGAACCACTTGATTTTATTAAAAATATGATAAAAGATGTCGGTTTTTATGAAGAATATTCAGAACAAACGGAAGAAGACATCAATAGAGTGATGAACATCAACAACTTTATCCTTATAGCGTCAAATTATTTTGAGGACAACCCAAAAGATGATTTGAGCGACTTTTTGCAATCGATTACGCTCATTTCAGATATTGACGACTACGATGACAAGGAAAATTCAGTCGCAATTGCCACTGTTCACGCTGTAAAGGGGCTCGAATTTAGGTGCGTTTTCGTTGTGGGAC
The DNA here is from genome assembly GCA_937893125.1 of uncultured Clostridia bacterium. GTDB lineage: Bacteria > Bacillota > Clostridia > Christensenellales > UBA1242 > UBA7862. The sequence continues at coordinate 11,406 of CALBHW010000045.1, read as the reverse complement.
TGGAAGAGAGAATGTTTCCGATTGTGCGCGGAAATTCAACCGAAGCGGATATGGAAGAAGAACGCAGACTTATGTTTGTTGCAATTACTCGTGCGGAAGAAAGACTGTACCTTACTTGTTCTGGCTCGCGTTTTATGTATGGGAGAAGAGACTATATGTCTCCTTCAAGGTTCTTAAAAGAGTGTGGAATTATTGAAGATAAACCGCTATTTAGGTCGGAAAATCGTTTTGCTTCGGGTTACAATTCTTCCTTTAATGAAGTTAGACAAACGACTGCTTTCCAAAATTTCAGAAAGACTAGTTTTGCGCTCGGCGGTAAGGCAGAAAATAAAGAAGATGTCGACCTTGAAAAGAAATACGCCGTAGGAAAACGCGTCTCGCACCCTAAATTCGGACAAGGCACAATCACGGGGAATTTTGGTATCGCGACAACTAAGTGTGTAACAATAAATTTTGACAATATCGGCACAAAAACATTGTCGGTTGAATACGCGCCAATTTCGCTTGTTTAGAAATTGCGAAATATCTTTAAAAAAGGAGAAGAGATGACTGACTTACAACGAATGAAACAACTCGTCGAAGTGTTAAATGATTACGCATATAGGTACTATGTATTGGATAATCCAATCGTTAGTGACTACGACTATGATGTCTTGTATGACGAACTTTTGGAACTTGAAAAAAAGACGGGGAAAGTCCTTCCTTCATCTCCAACTTTGCGTGTTGGCGGGGAAATTTTGCAAGGATTTAAAAAGGTCGTTCACGAAGAAAAATTATATAGTTTAAATAAGTGTAATAATTACGAAGAACTTGAGAAATTTTTGGACGATACAAAGAAAGTTGTGCCCGATGCAAAGTTTACGGTTGAATATAAATTTGACGGATTAAGAATAGTAGCAAAGTATAAAAACGGGCTATTAGTTCAGGCGTCAACTCGTGGCAACGGCTCGGTCGGCGAAGATGTGACAGAGCAAGTCAAGACCATACGGTCGGTGCCACTTTCCATTGATTTTAAGGGCGACCTGACGGTCGCTGGTGAAGGAGTCATCACTCTTGATAACCTTGAAAAGTACAATCGGTCGGCGGATGAAAAACTTAAAAATACCCGCAATGCCGTCGCGGGGGCAATAAGAAATCTTGACCCAAAAGAGACAGCCAAAAGAAATCTTGATGTTGTTTTTTATGACCTTATTAAAATTGATGGTGACGACCTAAAAACGCAAGAAGATGTCCAAAACTTTTTAAAGAAAAATAAGTTCTTGACAGGCAAACTTTTTGAAGTGTGCGAGTCGGCAAAGGACATTGAAAAAATAATTGAAAAGGTCGACAAAATCAAGTCCACTCTTCAAATTTCAATTGACGGAATTGTTATAAAACTTGATTCGCTAAAAAAGCGAGATGAACTTGGCTTTACGAGCAAATTTCCAAAATGGGCAATCGCATACAAATTCGCTCCAGTTGAAGCAACAAGCATTCTTCGTACTGTCGAATGGGGTGTTGGGCGAACGGGCAAGATTACGCCAACAGCGGTCATTGACCCAGTTGAACTCGCGGGTGCTACTATTTCGCGCGCAACCTTAAATAATTATGACGACATTTTAAGAAAAAAAGTAAAAATAGGTTCGCTTGTTTTTGTGAGACGCAGTAATGAAGTTATCCCAGAGATTTTGGGGCTTGCGCAAGAAGGGGACAACGCAAAAGAAATCGTCCCACCTACCGTTTGTCCAAGTTGTCACGAGCCACTTCAAAAAAACGGCGTAAATATTTTTTGCACTAACCCAAATTGCCGTGAAAAAGTTGTCGCAAAACTTGTATATTTTGTCAGCAAAGATTGTATGAACATTGAAGGACTCCGCGATAAAATTGTAGGGCAACTTTACGACAAGGGGGTTGTCAAATCAATACCTGATTTGTACAAATTGACCGCGCAAGACTTAGAAGGTCTTGAAGGGTTTAAGGATAAGAAAATTTCAAATATTTTGTCGTCAATTGAAAAAAGCAAGTCGTGCGATTTAGCACCTTTCATTGACGCTCTTAGCATTGACGGCGTCGGACAAAAGACTTCGAAAGACTTGGCAAAAAAATATAAAAATTTGAAAGCCCTTATGTCGGCAACCTATGAAGATTTAATTACTCAAAAAGACATAGGTGGAGTAACTGCGCAAAACATCGTCGACTTTTTTAAAAATAAAGACAATATAGAAACAATCGAGACTCTCCAAAAATTGGGCGTCAAAATAAAGGAAATTGAAACAAAAGAAGTTGACCCAAATAACTTTTTCTATCAAAAGAAAATTGTTTTAACTGGCTCTCTTGAAAATTTCACGCGCTCAAACGCCACAAAAATTATTGAAGAGTTTGGCGGTGAAGTCGCATCAAGTGTTTCAAAAAATACCGATTGCGTAATTTTTGGCGCCGAAGCGGGAAGCAAACTTGATAAAGCGCTCGCCCTAAACATCAAAACAATCGACGAAAAAGAATTTACCCAAATTTTATCCGACCTTAGAAAATAAAAAGTGTTATTGTTTAGATTTAGATTTGACTTTTTGATTTCCGTGTGTTACAATATGGTGTTTTTAAAATGGAGTAGAATGATATTATGATGATTGATCCACCTATCGAAGAACTTAAAAAAATCGCTGGTAATGAGTATGTTTTGGCTAATGTCCTTGCAAAAAGGGCTAAAATCCTTGAAAAAGATATGCCAGAATATATCGAAGCTTCTCAAGAAAAGGCTATTTCTATCGCCGCTCGCGAGTTGTATTCGGGCAAACTTGAAATCAAAAAACCAGACGATTTGGGAGAATAGTCTATAAATGATAGCAAAGGTTATAGTCGATATAGAAAGTTCTGCGCTGGACAAAATTTTTGACTACAATATTCCAAGCGATATGACTTTGACTAAGGGGGATAGGGTTCTTGTTCCTTTTGGCAAAAAAAATATCCAAGGGTATGTGGTGGGAGTTGAGGAAACTACCGACTATGACGCAAGCAAAATAAAAGACATTGTTTCAAAACTTGACGCACAACCCTTGTTGACAGAGAACAACTTGCGGTTGTGTTTTTTTATGCAACAAAAGTTTTTTTTGCGCGCAATTGATATTATAAAACTTTGCGTTCCGCCATATGTTCTAAACGGCAAGCAAAAGGATACGACATATGTTAGATTAAGCGATTTAGAAGATCTTAAAATCACATCTGCTAAACAACTTGAAATTGTGAGCTTTCTTCAAGAAGTTGGCGAAGCAGACAAGACGAGTATACTTTCAAAATTTTCGCAAAGTGCGTATAAAACCTTGCTTGACAAGGGCGCACTTGTTCTAAGGCAGGAAAAGACTTATCGCGCGCCAAACAACGCGTTTAAAGTCGCAAAAAAGGAAATTGTTTTAAACCCCGAGCAACAACACGCGGTCGACACAATTTGTAAATATAAATATAACACATTCCTTCTTCACGGCGTAACGGGGAGTGGCAAGACGGAAGTTTATATAAATGTCATCAAAAACGCTTTAAAACAAGGCAAGGGCGCTATAATGCTTGTTCCTGAAATCTCGCTTACACCGCAAATGTCGGCTCGATTCAAGAATGCTTTTGGGGACACGGTCGCTATATTACATAGTTCATTAAAACCAGGCGAGCGTTTCGACGAATGGAATAGGCTAAAAAATGGTGAGGCAAAAATAGCAATCGGTGCACGCTCATGTATTTTTGCGCCTATTAAGAACTTGGGTGTTATTGTTATTGACGAAGAACACGATGGTAGTTATTATGCCGAAAGCAATCCGCGCTTTCATACGCACGAAGTGGCACGATATTTGGCGTATTTAAACAATTGTCCGCTTATTTTGGGAAGTGCGACGCCAAGTATAGAAAGTTTCTATCGTGTCAAAACTGGCGAATATTCTCTTATTACACTTGCTAACCGCGCAAATCAGCGCGAGCTCCCAAATATAGAAATCGTTGATATGTTAGGGGAGGTAGGTAAGGGTAATACAAATATTTTCTCATATAGACTTTTATCCGAACTTGAACAATGCGTCGCGGACAAAAAGCAAGCAATGATTTTCATAAATAGGCGCGGTTTTTCGTCCTTTTTAATGTGCCGTGAATGCGGATATGTGCCAAAATGCGAAGATTGCGACGTGAGTTTGGTTTATCATAAAGAAGACAATATGCTTAAATGCCACTATTGTCAAAAACGCTACCGTGTGCCATACAAATGTCCAAAATGTGGCAGTCCGTCCTTGCGTTATGGGGCAGTCGGAACGGAAAGAATTGTGGAAGAATTAAAAAAGATGTTTAATGTTCCAATTTTTAGGCTGGACAATGACACAACCAAAAGTAGGGACTCGTATGTTGACATCTTAACTCAATTTAACAACACATCGCCCGCGATTTTGGTCGGGACGCAAATGATAGCAAAAGGGCACGACTTTAACAATGTCACCTTGGTTGGAATTGTCGACGCGGATATATCTCTTCATTTTAGCGATTATCGCGCTGTTGAAAGAACTTTCCAACTTATAACTCAGGTGGCGGGTCGAGCGGGAAGAAGCGACAAGGAAGGCAAGGTCGTTTTGCAAACATACTATCCAAAACATTTTGCGTATAGGTGCGCGTGCAATTATGATTATAACGCCTTTTTTAAGCGAGAAATTAAACTTAGAGAAATTTCTCATTTTCCACCTTTTGTTGATATGATAAGGGTACTTGTCGTGGGAGGGGACGAAAAAAAAGCGCAACAAGTTTTGCAAGATATTTTCGAAAAATTAAAGGTTTTAAGAGACAAATATCCAAGTGATTTTGTTTACCTAGCCCCTATGAAATGCCCTAAAAAACGACTTCAAGGCAACTTCCGTTTTCAAATTTTGATGCGCATTCAAAAGAAAAACGAGCAAGACATTTTGCCAAAACTTCACGAAATTTGTCGAAATATAAAGCCAAATCAAGTATCAATTTTTATTGAAAACGACCCGCAAAATTTGAGTTAAATTTTTATTTGATAATTGCGACAAATGTGCTAAAATATTGTGGATATATAAAAGGAATGGCTTTTAATAGGTGTTTAATTTTGTACTAAAACATTAAAAAATGGATTATAAAGCCTATTTATAAAAAGGAGAAAAAATGGCAACAAGGAAAATAATTACACAAGAAAATGAAATATTAAGGAAAATTTCAAAGCCTATAAAAAACTTCGACGAAGATTTGTGGGAACTTCTTGATGATATGAAGGAAACCCTTGAAAAGTCAAACGGCGTTGGGCTTGCGTGTCCACAAGTTGGCGTACTTAAAAGAGCTTTTGTTATTAGTTTAAACAACGCGTACTTTGAAGTTATCAACCCAAAGATTGTTAAAACTTCGGGTAAAAATGTCGCGCAAGAAGGGTGTTTAAGTATCCCAAATGTATACGAAGAGATTGAACGCCCAAATGTCGTCACAATTGACTTTGAAGATAGATACGGAAATCCTATGTCTATTACTGCAACCGATTTTATGGCACGCGCATTTTGTCATGAGAATGACCACTTAAACGGTATTCTTTTTATTGATTACTTAAAAAATAAACCTTTTAAAAAGTAAAAAAATATACTTGCTTAAAGGTGTAACTTTTTTCGTTTTGGCCTTTTTTTGGGCTTGTAAGCTTTTTAGTTGCGCTATAAATATATGTGAAAAGCAACAAAAACCTTTTTGTGTTTTTTAGAAACATAAAACACTTTATTTTTTCAAGGGGGAATGATGAAAGTAGCATTTTTGGGTTGTTCGGAATTTTCGACAATTGTACTAAATAGACTTTTGCAATCGCGACACAAAGTCGTGTGTGTGGTGTCGAGTTTAGATAAAGAGCGTGGGCGCGGGAAAAGGGTTGAAATGAGCGAAATAAAAAAATTTGCGCTTTCTCATAACCTTCCTATTTTGCAATATAAAAGTGTAAGTAAGTCGGGTGAAGAAGAGATAAAATCATATAACCCAGATGTTCTTGTGACGGCGTCTTTTGGACAACTTTTAAGAGAAAATATATTAAATCTAGCGCCATATGGGGTTATCAATGTTCACGCGTCACTTCTTCCAAAATATCGTGGAAGCGCACCTATAAATTTTTGCCTAATAAACGGCGAAAAAGAGACTGGAATTACGATTATGCAAACGGCGCTCAAACTTGATAGCGGTGATATGATTTTACAAAAAAGTATTCCTATTGACAAAAACGACACTGCGGGAGACTTGACTTTGAAACTCGCTACACTTGGCGGGGAGTGCCTTGTTGAAGCGCTTGACGCTCTCGAAGAAAAACGTGCAAAATTTGTCAAACAAAATGAAGAATTGATGACTTATTTTCCAAAACTTGACAAAGAAATGTCATATATTGATTTTGACAAAACAGCCGACCAAATTCACAACTTTGTGCGTGGATTAAACCCTTGGCCACTTGCGCGAGTGGTTTTAAATGGCGAACCATTGATTGTTTATTCTGCAACGCCTTACGATAATTTTATAAATGTCAATTTAAACGATTATGAGCACGGCGAAGTGGTTTTTGCAAGTGGGAAAAAGGGACTTATCGTTAGGTGCCACGACGGGCTAGTTAGTTTAGATATTATTCAAGCGCCAAACGGGAAAAAAATGGACGCTAAGGCGTATTTAAACGGCAAAAAAATTGAAATAAAGACAAATTTGACTAAAAAGTAGTTATTGCAACTTTAAATTTAGTAGTTTCTATTTATAGAACTTGACTTATATTGGCTTACTTTAAAAAAAGTTTTAAAATAAATGTTTGTCTAATTTAATGCACATCAAAAGGTGATTTATGAAAGAAAATTTACTTAGTTTGACTTATAAAGAAATGGAAGATTTAGTTGTTCAACTTGGCGAAAAAAAATATCGTGCTGAGCAAATTTTTTCTAGCCTTCATATGGGAAAAACTTTAGATGAAATGACTAATATTCCAAAGGCTCTTGTGGAGAAATTAAAGGAAAATTACGACGATGAAGTCCTTGAAATTATAAAGGAGCAAGTGTCTCTTGATGGCACAAGAAAGTTTTTATATAAACTCCGTGATGATAATGTAATAGAAGGCGTTTTGATGGGGTACAAATTTGGCTACACAATTTGTGTCTCAACACAAGTTGGGTGTCGAATGGGTTGTAAATTTTGCGCTAGCGGGCTTGACGGGCTGGTGAGAAATTTGACCGCAGGCGAAATTATGGGGCAGATAATTAAAGTCAATCAAATGCTTGGTGGTGACCTTAAAAACCGCAAAGTTACAAATATTGTTCTTATGGGCAGTGGTGAACCTCTTGATAACTTTGACAATGTCGCAAAATTTTTAGAGATTGCAAACGACAAACACGGGCTCAATTTTAGTGACCGCAACATCTCGCTTTCGACTTGCGGACTTGTCAAAAATATTTATAAACTCGCCGACCTTGGACGCCAAATCAATCTTTGCATATCTCTCCACGCACCAAATGACGACATAAGGCACCGTATTATGCCTGTTTCGAAATCGTGCACAATGGACGAACTTTTAAAAGCGTGTGAGTATTATGCAAAAAAGACCAATAGGCGAATTTTATTTGAATATATTATGATTAAAAATGTCAATTCGTCGCGCGAAAATGCTTTGGAACTTGCTAAAAAACTCTCTGGTCATAACTATATTGTCAATTTAATAAATCTCAATGAAGTTAAGGAAAATGATTTTAAATCGTGTTCGCAAGAGACGATAGACAACTTTGCTCGCATTTTAAAAGATTATAAAATCAATGTTACAACTAGGCGCAGTCTCGGGAAAGACATCGATGGCGCGTGCGGGCAGTTAAGACGAAAATATATTAAAAAAGGATAGAAAAATGCAAATTTCTGTTTCAACCAATCCCCCAAAACAAGCGGAACTCATAGACTATTTGAAAAGTGTTTCAAGCCTTAATGTTGACTACATTCACCTTGACATTATGGACGGCATTTTGGTGGAACAAAAAACTTTTGACGCGGATATTTTGCCAACTATTCAAGAGTGTTCAAACCTTCCAATTGACGCGCATCTAATGGTCTATAATCCACAAGACGAGTATAAAAATTATCTTAAAACTGGCGTAAAAAATATATCCGTTCACTACGAATGTTTCCCAGATGATTTTGCTCTTGTTGAGACCTTAGAAGATATAAGACGTCACGGCATTAAAGCGTCTGTTGCTGTTAAGATTGAAACGCCAATTGACGACTTTTTACCATTACTTAGATATTGCGACAATGTGCTGGTTATGAGTGTTAAAATCGGGAAGAGCGGTCAAAAATTCGATAACTCTGCCTACAATAAAATCGCTCGAATAAAGAATTTTATTGACAATTTTCACCTAAAAACCACCATTGAAGTCGACGGTGGTGTAAATGAAGAAAATATTGACAACCTAAAACTTCTTGGTGTCACAAATGTTGTTGTCGGGGGTGCTTTATATAATAGTTCAAATAAAGCTCAAACAATTTCAAAACTAAAGGAATAAAGAATTAAAAAGTTGTTTCTTTTTTTAGAAAATTTTTTTTTACCTATATTCCAGCCTAAATAATATACAAATAGTCGCCCCAATAAAGGGATAAATCATTATGTAGGCATTTCTTATTTTAAGAAGTGCTTTTTAATTAGTAGTAAGTTGTGGCGTATATCTCGTTGCAAAATATAAAATGTTGTGCTATTATAAAACTAGGGGAAAAATATGAAAAAACTAAGATTATTTTTGGTAATGCTCCTATTGGCTATAAGTTGTTGCTTATTTAGTGCTTGTGGCTCTAACATTACTTTGACAATAAACTTTGATAGCAATGGTGGAACAAGTTGCAAGTCCATAGAATATGTCGTTGGAAAAAGTTTTAATATGCCAGACGACCCAACAAAAGAAGATTATATTTTTGATGGTTGGTACACCGACAATGATAAATGGAATGAACCATTGACAGTTAACACAATACTTAACTATCCACTTAGCAAAAGTGTTAATATAACCGCCTATGCGAAATGGATACCCGTTATGTATATCAACTTTAATACTAATGGCGGTGAAAAACTTGATAAAATTGTTTACGATAATGTAAATTTACAAATCCCAACACCTGAAAGGAACGGCTATACTTTTATGGGCTGGTATTATGACAATGGTGCTTGGCAACAACAATTTACAATTGATAGTTTAAGTAATATTGAGCCGAAAAGCGAAATAACCATTTATGCAAAATGGGCATTGAATAGGTATATCAATTTTGAAAGCAATGGTGGAAGTGAGTGCGAGTCAATAAATCTTGCCACTGTAACAAATTATGATATGCCTACGTCAACAAAACCATTATTTATTTTTAAAGGTTGGTTTATGGATAGTGGGTTTACAACTCCATTTGATAAATCTTTAATAAATTTTGGCGAATATGATACGGCGATTATTGTTTATGCAAAATGGGAAGAAAAGAAAGTCCAAAATGTAACTTTTTATGGCTCTCCTAAAACCGAATATGTTTACGGAGAAGAAGTTGACCCTAATGGAATGTATGCTTATGTTGAATATTACTACTACGAAGGCGAGTACATTGATATAACAAAAGATATGGTTCGTGGCTTTGATTCAACACGAATTGTTAAGGATAAAAATGTTAGAGAAGTAAAAAATAAAATGCGGATTATTTTGGGTGAAAAATCAAGCGATTATTTTATATACACAATCACACCTAAATATAAGTCAATTAAAATACAAAAAGATAGTTTTAAAAGTACATATTTAATTGGGGAAAATTCAAAATATATAATCGATAATTGTAATGGTATCAGTTATCACTATGATTATTACGCATATAAAGCGTTAAATTTTAAAGTGACCGCCACAAATTTTGATGACACAACTACAGATATTGATGTCATTGCACATTCTAATGAAAAGGTATATTTTAAAACTAATTGCAATTATAATCACACAGGCAATTGGATTTCTGTTCTTCCTCCAACAATATCTAAAATAGAGTATAAGTTCTTTCCAGTTATTTCATTTCCAGAAGATGGCTCCAAAATTTCATATCCAATCGATCAAGACGGAAATTACATTTCATATGATAAATTTGAGTGCATTGACTATTTATGCCGTGATTTTGATAACAACTATAATAGTGTAACATCAAACGCCTATTGCGACATTTCAACAAATGCTGTTGGCAAATTTACTGGAACACTATATTTGGGATTGTGTGCTGATGAATTTGAATATAGTGTTGAGTATAATGAATCGGAGTTTGATTCATTTGAAACGCTTGACACAAATGATTTTGTTCAAGAACTAACTGCAACAAACGATGCAAGTTTGTTAAATAGAAAAGTTGTTATTTTATTAAAAGACGGCACAAAATTTGAATGGAAAATTGATAAGGAAGAATATATTTTATCCGATTTTGTCTTAACAACTACTGGAGAAAAAGAGGCGATTGTTCAATTTCCTTTTGAAAAGGCTGGAAGTTATCAACTTTTGAAAATCGATTACACTGTTGTTTCTCTTAATGATATCGAATATATTGATTCTAATAGTGATTTCGCGATACAATGTTCTTGCTCGTATGAATTAGATAATTTAAGTCATAATAAAGCATATTATTATCAAGGTGAAGAATTAAAGTTTATTACGTTGCCTTGGATTAGAAGCTCTCAGGTTTCCGATAACTATGCTGATTTGTCAAAAGTGGGGGAACACACAACCACGGTTAAAATTTGCAATATAGAAGTTATGGTTAAATACAAAGTGGATAGCGAGATCGATAAAGTATGCCTAGAAAACAAAACAATAGAATTAAATTCAAATATAAGCTTAAGAGATTTAAATTTGTTTGCTTATTATAAAGATTGTTGCTATTTGGGAGATTTAAATAATCAAAAAATCAGTAGTAATAATGGTGAAAGTTGGTCAGGTGAAATGCGATATATAAATGGGGTTGAAGTGCCATTTGAATACTATAATTATGAAATCCTAGAAGATTTAGACACAAGTTCATTAGGTCAAAAACAAGCGAAAATAAGGCTCTGTGATAAAGAATTTTTAATAGATTATGAAATTATTTAAAATGAGTAGTTAGAGAAACTTTATAAAAACAAGTTGAGCAGGAGAGTTTACACTCCTGCTCAATTGTCTATATAGAAGGGAAGAATAAAAAAACTTGTCAGTGTGTTATACTGCGAAGTTTTAAAGTGCGCAAAATCTACTACCTTATAATTTTAGTTGTAGAATTGTTTTTGAGCATAATTTACAAATCTAAGCCTATATAAATTTAATCATTTTGACCGAAAATTTGGTGTTCCCGGCGCGATTCGAACGCGCGACCTTCCCCTTAGGAGGGGGACGCTCTATCCAGCTGAGCTACGGAAACAAATACAATTTACTT
>CALBHW010000044.1 GCA_937893125.1 uncultured Clostridia bacterium | reverse complement strand
GGCACAACCTATTACATTTCAGGTCTCGGCACCGACGCCAATCCCGCAGTTGAAAGTTGGTATGATGTGCCTAGTGACAAGATGACTATTTATGCGACTTTTATGGTGCCAACATTTACAAGTTTGCCAGAAAAAGTGACTGATTTGACTGAATATTCTATTTTTTCGCATAGAATTACATTGTTTTATTCGTATGAATATATGGGGAAAGCGGGTGCGACAAATCTTTCAGTCGCTGTTATTCCTAATACTATTACTGAATTAAGTGGAACTTCCTCTTCAACAACAAAATCGATTTCAAAAAAAGATAAAGATAGACTAAACATGGCAGTTGCAGAACCAACGATGGACCCATATTATGAATCTATTTTTTATTGCAGTGGTTTAGATAAAGTTATACTACCAAATAGTTTTAAATCTTTATATGGGTTTAGCTATTGTGGCCTTAGAGAAATTATAATACCAAGTAGCGTTACAAGTATTGGTAAAAATGCTTTTTACACTTGTAGTTATTTGAATAGTGTTATTTTTGAGGATAAAAATAGTACTTGGACGGTTAATTCTAATACGATTATTGTGACTAATCCAACCCAAAACGCGACATATTTGAAATCAACATATGTTGATTATGAGTGGACTAAGAATAGTTAAGATGTTTTGGAACTATTAAAGGATATTTTGATTTGATTAAAACTGACTCTAGTGTTTTTACTAGGGTCGGTTTTTTTGAAAAGGGGTCAAATTTTTGTAGCATTTTATTATTAAAATTATTTCTACAACTAAAATAATGCAAAGGGTGGATTGTGCCATTATGTTTGACTTTTTTTTTGGTTTTTTATATCATAAAAGTAGTTTGGACGCTCAAAATAGTAAAAGGAGTTGTTTTATGGATAAGTATTTTTCAAAAGTTTTGACTGAAAGGCAAGAAGATGTTATTTCGCACATCGCGGGAGTGGGTGGATTTGACTTGGACCTAGTTCAATATATTAAGACGGAAGAGTATTTTGATGACCCAAGCAGTATTGATATTGCAATTTTTGCGCCGACAGATAATTTTAACTATTATCTTGTGTCGACGGTGGGGTTTAGTTCTTATCAACCCGACCCTAAACTTGCGCGCGCGGAAATTTTTATGCTTCTTCCGCCAAGTTGGAAGTGGGACCTTGAAAAGGAAGAGTATAATTGGCCTGTCGAAATGCTAAAAATTGTGTCGCGTGGGCTTATTGACAACAATAAGGGCGCGGGGCTTTTCCAAATCGTTAAAGTCGCGGACGATAGTTTTAGTGACGGGACTGATGTTATTGGTGGGGTTTTGTGTTTTCCTGAAATGAACGCGCTTGAATTTGTGGAAGAAAAAATCGGCGACACATACACTAGATTTTTTAATCTTGTACCGCTAAATAAGGCGCAATTAGGGAAAATTGAAGATGTGGGCGTAAAGGCTTTTGTTGAGTTTGACCTTCACGATGCGGACGGACCTGTCGGCTTTGTGGCTCAAGAGCCACAAGTCAAAAAAGGTAGCAATATTGACAAAATTATTGAACATAACACGAATTCGCTTAACAAAAAAGGATAAAAAATGAGAAGAATTTTAGGTATAGACCCTGGGTTTGCTCTTGTGGGCTTTGGCGTTGTTGAAGAAGAGAACGGGCGACTAACGACTCTTGATTATGGCGTTATTTCGACCCCAAAAGAAGAAAAATTTGCTACTCGCCTTAGCACAATTTACGAAGGAATGCTCACTTTAATTGACACATACAAGCCCGACGCAATTGCGATTGAGGAGTTGTTTTTTTTCAAAAACCAAAAAACAGTTATTCCAGTAGCGGAAGCGCGCGGGGTGATTGTTCTTGCGGGAATTACGCGCAAAATTGATATGTATGAGTACACGCCACTTCAAATAAAGCAGGCGCTTACGGGAAATGGGCGTGCGGAGAAAAAACAAATTCAATATATGGTTACAAATATCTTGGGGCTTGCGAAAATTCCTAAGCCCGATGACGCGGCGGACGCTCTCGCGGTTGCACTTACTAATCTTCAAACAAACGAGACACTCGGTAATAACAAATTAAACTAATTACTAGGAGAAAGAATGTATAGTTACATAATTGGGGAAATTACGGAAAGAAAGGAAAACTATATCGTTGTCGAAAACAATAAAATAGGCTACGAAATTTTTGTTTCGACTTTTGCTAACCGCTTTTTCGATAATTTGGTCGGAGAGGTAAAGGTTTACACATATTATCAACAACGCGAGGACGGCGTGAGTTTGTTTGGTTTTTATTGCCTTGAAGAAAAGGAAATGTTTTTAAAACTTATAACTGTTAGCGGTGTGGGACCAAAGGGCGCGATGACCATTTTGTCAAATATTTCTGTCACTGACCTTAGCATTGTTATATCAAGTGGTGACTCAAAAACGCTTTCAAAGGTAAAGGGCGTCGGCAAAAAGACGGCAGAACGAATTGTTGTTGACTTAAAAGACAAGTTGGGCGACGTGACGGGAGAAATTAGTCTTGACCTTGAAACGGAAACAAACGGCGAAATCGACGATGCGGTGGCGGTTTTGGTGTCTCTTGGCGTAACCAAAATTGAAGCGGTGCGTCTTGCTAAAACGGCTTTTAGTTCGGGCGACATGGCTGAAGATATTATAAGAAAATGTTTGACACAAATAGGATAGAAAAAGATGAACGATTTTATAAAATCAACCAAAAATATGAGTGAAGTTGAAATGGAAAACTCATTAAGACCTTTAAAACTTGCCGACTATGTGGGGCAAGAAAAGGTCAAAAACAGCCTTAAAATCTATATTGACGCGGCAAAAACGCGAAAAGAAGCGCTTGACCACGTTTTACTCTACGGGCCACCTGGGCTAGGGAAAACGACACTTTCGCATATTATTGCAACTGAACTTGGAACGCAACTTAAAGTTACTTCGGGTCCCGCTATCGAACATGCGGCGGACCTTGCGGCAATCTTAACAAATTTGCAAAAAAACGATGTTTTGTTTATTGACGAAATTCATAGATTGAATCATTCCGTCGAAGAAATTTTGTATCCTGCGATGGAAGATTTTTCGCTTGACTTTATCGTCGGGAAAGGACCAAGCGCACGAAATATGCGCCTTAAACTTCAACCTTTTACTCTTGTTGGGGCGACAACAAAAGCGGGGAATATTTCTAGCCCACTAAGAGACCGTTTTGGGATTATTGAAAGGCTTGAACTTTATGACGAAAAGGATTTGTCAGATATTGTTTCGCGCAGTGCAAAAATTTTAAACATAGCAATCGAAGATAATGCGGTTTTGGAAGTCGCAAAACGCAGTCGTGGGACGCCTAGAATCGCAAATAGGCTTTTAAAGCGTGTTAGAGATTATGCGCAAGTGCGTGGAAACGGGACGGTGACACTTGACATCGCAAAAGAAGCGCTTAAACTTATGGATGTCGACGAAAAAGGACTCGATTTTGTCGATAGAAGGCTACTTGAAGGGTTAATTAAAACCTTTAAAGGCGGACCTGTTGGTGTTGAAACGCTTGCAACATCAATTGGCGAGGAGGTCGCGACGGTCGAAGATGTTTACGAACCATATTTAATTAGGCTTGGCTTTATCGCAAGAACCCTAAGGGGGCGTGTCGCTCTTGAAGGCGCGTACAAGCATTTGGGGCTAAAAATGCCAAGCGAAAACATTTCTAAAATAGAAGGCGAAGAAGATGATTGATTACACTTTAAGAAGTACATATAATTACGATTTACCAGAAGAACTAATCGCGCAAACTCCGCTCGAAAAGCGAGATTCGTCAAGAATGTTGTGTTTTAATATGGATAACAAAGAAATTGAACATAAACATTTTTACGACCTTCCAAGTTTCTTAAAAAAGGGCGATGTTTTGGTGCTTAATAACACCCGTGTTATACCTTGTAGACTCATTGGTGAAAAGGTGGGGACGGGCGCAAAAGTTGAAATTTTTTTACTTAAAAGACAAAATTTGACTGACTGGGAAGCGCTTGCAAAACCTGGGAAAAGGCTCAAAATCGGCACAAAAGTTAAGTTTTCAGACGAACTAATGTGCGAAATCATAGGTGAAGAGAAGGAAATTGGCGGAAAAATCGTGCGATTTACTTTTTCGGGGACATTTGAAGATGTTTTGTCTCGTGTCGGCACGACTCCGCTCCCACCATACATAAAAACAAGGCTAAAAAATAGCGAAAGATACCAAACAGTTTATAGTATTGTCAATGGCTCGTCGGCAGCGCCAACCGCGGGGCTACATTTTACGGATGAACTTTTGCAAAAAATAAAGGATATGGGCGTAACCGTTTGTTTTGTCCTTTTGCACGTGGGGCTTGGAACTTTTAGACCCGTCAAAGAAGATAGTATTTTATCCCACGATATGCACAGTGAGTACTATGAAGTCTCACCCGAAACTGCTGAAATTGTAAACAAGGCAAAAAAGGAAGGGCGAAGAATTATTGCTGTTGGCACAACGAGTGTTAGAACTCTCGAAAGTGCTGGAAAAACGGGCGAACTCTTATCCCAAAAAGGGGAGACAAAACTATTTTGTTATCCACCTTATGATTTTAAAATTGTGGACTGCTTGATAACAAATTTCCACTTGCCAGAAAGCACCCTTATTATGCTCGTGTCGGCGTTTGCGGGGTATGATGAAACTATGAGAGTGTACAAAGAAGCGGTCAAAGAAAAATATAGATTTTTTAGTTTTGGTGATTGTTGCTATTTTTATACAAACAAGCCTAAAAAGTAATTTTGGCACAAAAATGTCAACTTTTTGTGGTAAAAAAGCGTGTTATATGTTTTTTTGATAGAATGAATAATAGAATTATATTTTGTCAAATGCCTGAAAAAAGTTATAAAAGAGTATATAAAAAATGATAGAAGAATTTGATAGAAAAACCACCTGTTCTTTTACGGGGCATAGGGTGTTTTCTTGGGGCAGAAACGAACTGGACCCTAGATGTGAAACGACAAAAATAGCGGTTGCTGACGCTGTTAAAAAAGCGTGTAAAATGGGGTATAAGACCTTTTTAAACGGAATGGCTTTGGGTGCAGATATGATGTGTGCGGAAATTGTTTTGGCTCTTAAAAAAAAGTATAAAGATATTCAACTTGTTTGCGTTTTGCCTTGCAACGACCAAGAAAAGCGTTGGAACGAAGGTGACAAAAATAGGTATAAGTATATATTGTCAAAGGCGGATACTATTGTAACTTTAGCGGACTCTTACTTTAATGGATGTATGCAAGTAAGGGATAAATACCTTGTAGACAATGCGTCTCGCCTTATTGCGATTTTTACTGGTAAAAAAGGTGGAACAAGTTTGACTGTTGGGCTAGGAGTAAAGGCGGGAATTGATATTGAAATAATAAATCCTGAAAATTTATAACATAAATACTTTTAGATGTTGAAAAAGTAAGTACTTTAATGTAGAATGACGGAAAGGAAAAGAAAAATGAGTAAAGAATTTAGTTTTGAAGAATTACATATTGATAAACAAAGTGGAGCGCGAACGGGAAAATTTACGACGCCACACGGCGAAATTATGACGCCCATTTATATGCCAGTCGGAACGCAAGCGACGGTTAAAAGTTTGACGCCTGAAGATTTAAAGGAAATTGGTGCCCAAATTATTTTGTCTAACACATATCACCTTTTTTTACGTCCAACGAATGAAATTATTAAAAAAGCGGGCGGTTTGCATAAATTTATGAATTGGGATAGACCAATTTTGACCGACTCGGGCGGATTTCAGGTCTTTTCGTTGTCAAAATTTAGAAAAATAACCGATGACGGCGTGGAGTTTCGTTCCCACTTAAACGGTGATAAACATTATTTGACGCCAGAAAAATGCGTTCAAATTCAAAATGATTTGGGCAGTGATATCGTTATGCAACTTGACGAGTGCACGGAATATGGCACTGATTACCAAAAGTCAAAAAAGGCACTAGAAAGGACAGAAAAGTGGTTAAAAAGATGTTATGAAGCGCAAAAAAATCCAAAACAAATGCTTTTTCCAATAATTCAAGGGAATGTTTTTGAAGATTTAAGGTTGCAAAGCGTCGAAAAAGCATTGCCTTATATTGGGTGCGGGGTTGCAATTGGCGGACTTTCAGTTGGCGAGCCAAAGGATATGATGTATCACATTTTGGATGTTATAAAGGACAAACTTCCAAAAACGAGTCCACACTACCTTATGGGCGTTGGGAGCCCAGATGACCTTATTGAAGGGTCTTTCCGTGGGGTTGATATGTTTGACTGCGTTTTGGCTACGAGAATTGCAAGAAATGGGACTGCGTTCACGAGCCACGGCAAGGTAGTTATCAAAAATGGGTGCTATAAAGAAGATTTTTCGCCACTTGACGACGAATGCGACTGCGAGTGCTGTAAACATTATTCAAAAGCATATCTAAGACATCTTTTTAACACGGGGGAAATTTTGGGGGCAAGACTGATTAGTAAGCATAATTTAAGATTCTTGTTGCATCTCATGGAACAAATCAGAGACGCGATAAATAATGACCGACTTTTTGATTTTCGTGATGAATTTTACACAAAATATTATGGCGAAAATTGGGCGGAAACAAATAAGCATTTAAAGTCGCGAGATGAACTTGAAAAGGAATTAAAGCACTAAAGAAATGACCAATTTATAATGTTATAACTGATATATTATTAAATAAGGTTATTTATATATGTCGAAATGTTTGACTTTAATTTAACAAAAAATTATACTAAATAATGTATAATTTTTTTTTGATAAGCTTCAAAGTTGGACTTTTATACATACTCTGCCAAAAGAAATGCAAACTAGCATTAGAACCAAAATACAAAGGGTTAAGATATGAAACAGGTTTTAAAAGTCATTTTAATAACATTTTTGTGTACCATTGGTGGTGTGGCGCTCTTGCTTGGGGGAGCGTATGTTTTTGGCGCTTTTAACGAAAAGGTTGTTTATGCTGAGGACCTTTCCTTTTCACAAACGGAAATTATTAGCGCGGAGACATTTAGTTTAAAGTTAACAACATCGACGGAAGGGGTGACCAAAAAGGCTGTTAAACTTGAAGCCTTGCGTGGTGGAGATAGAATTATAAATTTCCCAAAAACGGTTAATATAGGTGAAGACTTTTTTATAAGCCCTGTAACAAACGCAAACAATCAAAATGTGGGCGGAGTCGTCGAACTTTACGCAAAATATGACGAAAGAACCTCTGACCAAAGCGTGGTTGCAAGTTGCAAAATTTTGATTGATGTCAACGCTGAAAGTTGCGAAGTTAAAATGACAGGGAAACAATATGAACTTGGACAAAATATCGAACTAGGAAATGTCGGCGACAAATTAAGTGACCTTGTAAGTGTAACGCCAGCAAATGCTTTAAAACCTTATGTTTTGAAATCTCTCATTGACTCGACAAATCCTTTAAGCATTTTTAATTCCGCAAATTTTGCCGACAAAAAGATTTTTCTTGCACTTTCTCAAACCGCAACCTTCGTTGTGGACGGGGTGGAAACGAGTTCGACAATTGAGTTGCCTTATAGTTACGATGTTGAAACAGACGACTTTTATCTAACCCAAAAAATTGAGATTATGCCAAAGGCGATTGGCACGGTCGCTCTTAAAAGTTTTGTATGCTCGACCTATAAAACCCAAAAAGATGTTGACGCGACAAATGTTAAAGAGGTTGCGGAAAATAGAGAAATTTTGTCAGCGGACGTTGATTTTCTTGTCAAGAACTACTCGGTTGTGAGTATGAATACTGCGTCAAGTGACCCAATTGAGATAAATTACGGCGAAGATATTTCAATTTTCCTAAATAACGACAAAGCGTCAGAGGTTGGCGGGCTTAACCTTGGGGTCGAACTTATTAGCAACAACCCAAATAGTTCGGTTGACAACTTTTTGCTTATAAACAATGTTTTTATTAAAATTGTTGGCACAAAAAATATCACTAATTTAAAAGACAGCCTAAGAAAACTTGACGGCACGGGAAGTGAAAACGGGCTTCTTAATGTCAGTTGTGATATGATAGACTCAAGTGCTGACGCTAAATCGACATGGTGTCTAAAATATAGATATTCTGACTTTTTTGCTTACTACAACTACAAACTTGACCCAAAAGACGACAATAGAATCGAACTTCAAGTTTTTTACATAAACGAAGAAGATAATAGGGAAATTGGACCTGTTAGTTACTACTTTATTCCAAAAGCACGAGAGATTGATAGTATAAAAACTAGATATGACGACGGAAAAAGTCAAATTGTTTACGAAAGTGGAAAAAGACTCAGTTTGACAAAAAGCGACTTTGATATCGTGTACAAAAACGGGTTAAATGCAAGTTTTGATACAATAGGTTACTTTTTAAGACTAGAAGAAGGTGTTGTTTTTTACCCAGATAAAAATGGCAACTTTATGACAAAGTTTTCATTTACACCAACGGAAGGCGGGGAACTTATAAATTTCACCGCACTTAATTCGTGGTGTGGGTTAAACAATTCAGCAGTGACATTTACGCAAGGTGAGAATTCTTGCACAATAACCTTTAAAGAAGACGGGCTTTCTTACCTTGATGACGGTGCACAGTTTACTTTTAAAGCGGACGAAAAAGTTGAAGTTGTGATAAGTTCTCTTAATAAAAAATCGACACTTTCAGATTTTGATACGGGACTCTTCAGCGTGACAATTGCAGAAACAACTTATACAATAAAGTTAAGGCAAGTCAAATTTTATGATTTGAATGAGGACAAGCAAAATACAATCCCAGTTTTGAGTGTAAATGGTGTAACAATCGCGGGCGAATATGATTTTGTGACGATTTTGAACGAAGAATATATTTTTCTTGACACAAATTCTCCAATAACTCTAACGGGCATCGGCAGTTTTACAATTGTTGCAAAAAACATTTATCAAGATAATGAAGTCTATTTCTTGGGCAAGGAAGACGATGTTAATATTTATGTTTATGAAGACATTTCTTCGCTTAAAATTTACAGTTACACAACCGAAAATCCATATGGGAATATGGCTTTAAATACAAAATTTGATGAAAATGACGGCTCTGGGGTGCTATTTATCACTTCTGACCAACTTGAAACGTTAAGACGCCTTGTTGAGCTTGGAAAAAATGAAGGAAATAGTAGAATTAAAATTTTGGCAAGTCAAAGAATAGGGAGTTTGATACTAAGTGACGCGCAAAAACGCGCGCTAGGAAGTCAAAATGCAAGCGCAATTACTTTTGGTGAACTAGAAGAAGTTAGGGATAAAGAAAATAGACTAATTGGATACACAGTTAGTTATACAATTGGAAATGTTTACACTATTAAATTTAATAACGTAGAACTCGAAAATATCTTTGATATAACCATTCAAATCGACGGCGCGGGTGGGGCAATGTTTGATGGAACTTTTGTGTACGACGGAAGTTTTGATAGTAATACTTGGACTGTGGAAGTCGTTGATAAGGTTTTTAAATATGCGGAAATTAAGCACAATTATACGGGCGGGTCGTATGACAATCCAATTGCAATTGTTGCAAATGCGGACGGAGAAGGAAATCTCGCGTGGCAAGTGACTGGCGGAAATTTGGAGCGTACACTTACAATAAATTATGGATTGAAATATGCTGAAAACGATATCGACCTTGTAAAATCTGTTTGTTCTAACAAATTTGCGCTTACAATCGGGAAAAACGGCAAAATTATTGAAAATCCAAGTTTTTATTGCGCTCTTGACAATAATAGTATTAGGTTTAAAAATGTGCCTTATGACGCTAACGGCGTGTACTATGAACTTAGAATTTATGTTCCAGAATCGAACAAGGACGATACGAATTGTTTTTATAGATGGAATGAAGACACTCAAACATTTGAAAGAGTGCTTTATGAAGCATTAAACGAAAATAATGGCGCGGTTTTGTATTTTAATGTTAAGGGACTAAATATTACAATTGAAACGAATAGGTTGACCCTAAACGGCACGGCAAACGCTGAATATGACCTTTTTGGCTCTAATGGAATTTTTAAAATTAGCGGGAATGGCAACGTTAAGTTAAATCAAATTCTAAATTGTGTGATTTCATCCGATATGAGAGAGTATTTGTCGGTTAACGAAAACTACACAAAATTTAGAATTAGTAGCAACTTCTTGAAAGACGAGGACTGCACTTTTGTTTTCTATACAGGCGAAGGCGCGAACTCTAACCCTGTCAAAATTAAGGTGGGTGAGACAAATGTTGATTCGTACAGTAAAACAATTTTGTCTGCGTTTGAAATTGACTATGTAAAGAATTTTGTAGCGCCTTGTACTGATGTTCCTTTTGCCACAATCAAATACAAAAATAACGGAAATGATGCGACAAGTGTGCTTGATTACTCGCTTTCGGTTGAGAGTAAAAACCAAATTGCAATTGTGAAAGATAATTCGCTTCTCATTAGTTTCAAAACTATGACTGGAACGGAAAAAGTGACTGTAACGCTTACATTGAAGTATAAAGATAGTGACATTTCAAAGCAAATCGTCTATAACGATGTAACTGTGACATCAAAATATTTGTCTAGTGATTTTGTTCTTGGAACGAAAAATGAAAATGAAGATTACGAAATAACTGCTGGTATTGAATATCGAATAGGGAATAACATAAATTTTGAGTCTACCTTTGAAGCGGATAAACTTAATATCATTGAAGTCACAATTGATAGCTTTGTAAACGCGACGGAAGAAGATTTGGTGAAAATAAATGACCCAGAAAAAGCCGTCGACGATACTATTTTAGCGAGTAAACACCTTACATTTATGGCGGGCGCAATTGGGGTTTTCAATTTTAAGTCAACTGACCTAAAAGACGACAAATTTGTCAAAATTGTTTTCAAAATGACCTTCCAAGACGGCGGAACTTTGTATGTAGAAAAAGTTGTTAAAATAAAGGCAAACTTAAAAATCGTTTTTAACGCAACGCAAAGTTATAAGTCGGGCGAAAATATCGACCTTGGCGATAACACAAAATATTTGGTGACGCGAAATGGACAAAGTTTGAGCCTCCCAGCCAAAGATTTTGCAAAAGACGGGAAGTATACAAGAGCAAGTTTCACAATCGCTCCTGACGATGCAAAGTATTTTGCGGACGCAACAAATGTTGGCGAAAATTATTCAATTTGTAATCTTCTTGTAAGGTCCGCTTCTTCTAGCCTTGAAGAACAAGAAAATGTGGCAGTTAAAATCATTTTTAGTTATCAAGTGGAAGACAAAGATTATGTCTTGGATTTTGAATTTGACTTTATTTTAAATATTTATACAACCTAATTTAGGTGCTTTTAGTCGCAAGAAAAATAAAAAAGCGGGAGAAATAGATGAATTTATTTGATAATCAAAATTATTATAGTAAGGAAACCTTTGATAAAATTGACTACAACGACCAGCAGGAACTTTTTTTGCGTATTCGAGCGTGGCTTCCAACAGTGAGTGAAGAAGAACGTTATGATAAGCAAAAATACAAGAAAATTATCATAAAAAGATTGGAACAAATTTGCGCATATGCTTGCGCGGGGCATATTCCGTCGCAAGACTATATGGGGTATATTTATAAACGCGGATTTGGGGATATTATTCCAATCAATTATAAAAGGTCTCTTGAATGGAATATTATTGCAGCGCGAAACGGCAGTAAACTCGCTCCACAAAAAATGAAAGCGTTTATGGACCCTGCTATAATTATGATTATGAATAGTGAAAGATGGGGGCAAATTGTTAAATACAACGACCTAAACTTGTCTAATTATTTTTGGTTTTTAAGCCAGTATGTGTGTGAAAATTTGTATGTCGACCTTGAACTTGACCCTGCTGAAATGGCAAAAAAAGACCTTATTGAAGAGGATACAAACGAAAGAAAGGCAAGAATTTTGTTTGATAGATTTAGAGATAGGTCAGTAAGCCTTGCGATACAACGCCTTGTAGATCAATTGCCAGAAGATATGCCAGAAGTCGAGAACAGTGACGATATATTAAACGACAAAAAAGATGATGTAGACGACGATGGTGACATAAACATCAACATTGAAGATATTTAATGTTCATTTTATTAGCATTTTTATTCTCAAATAGAAGGGAATCGTGAAAAATGATTTCAACAAATTAAAAAAACAATACGGAGTAAAACCGTATTGTTTTTTATAAAGACCTTTCTTTTTCTTTGGAATGTTCTTTTAAGACATAGGTAAGAAGGTCGGTGTAATAATTTAGTTTTTTGTCCAAAGTTTCTCTAAAAATTTTTGAATGTGATTCGTCTGATTCGTTTTGAAGAGTTAAGTGTTGCGATTTTGAAGAATTCAAGGCTTCAATATTAAAATGCAATGTTCTTTCAATGCTTTCTTTTGCTTCGGGAAAGTTGGCACAAAGTTCGTCAATCCACTCTTTTGATAAATCAAGATAAGGTTCGTCAAGCGTCTTAAAATTTAAAGGGTTTGTTTTGTAGACAATAAAAGTTGCAGGTGTAAATTTGATTTCAGCCTTAAATGTCTTGTCCCCGTTAGTGGGCGCAAAATTGATGAAATAGTTTTGCCTAAAAAACTTTGTTTTTGCGACTGGACTATCTATATTTACCATATTAAACGGGTTAGACCCTTGATTAACTAATCCAAATTTACTTAAGAATTGGTCGACAAAATGATATGTTATGTTTTTTCTCATTTACATCTCTCTTTCTTTTTCGTCATCTTTTACGATTGAAATTAAATCGTTTAAATATCCAAGGGCGTTTTGCAAATTTTCGTTGAGTTTGTTTTGTTTTTCTTGGTCAATAGGGTGAATTTTGTCAATTTCTTTTGAAACTACATCTTTTTTTGATTTTAACATATCAAGCAAAACATCTTTTGAGCGAGGGAATGTTTTGCAATTTTTTGTAATCCATTCTTTTGACAAATCTTTATAGAAAGAAAAACTGGAATTGAATTCTGTCGCAAGACCCGCGCTATTTTCTGAGTAAATTCTAAATTGAATTGGCGAAACATCAAGTGATGCGGTGAAAGTCTTTCCGTTTTCTTCTAATTTAACAAGGTTTTTATTGTAAAAAACATCCATTTTTGACTGCCCATCCCAATTAAAACCGTTTTCTTTTAAAAATTCTTGTTGATATTCAAGTGTGTTATATTTTTTCATTTTAGACCTCTTTACTACTTTAATTATATATACATTTTAACATTTGATTATTTTAGTGTCAATAGGTAAAAAGTTTAAATATTTTTAATAAATTTGGATATGCTACAATTAAACAAAAAGGATTTAAAATTAAAAAGGAGAAAAATTATGGGAATGGGAATGGTCAGAAAAATTGATGAGTTGGGGCGAGTTGTTGTTCCGAAAGAAATGAGAAGAATTCTTGGAATAAAAACTGGTAGTTCAGTTGAAATGATTATAAATGATGATAGACAAATCGTAATAAAAAAGTTTTACGAACTTGAAGGCGGAGTAGAATTTGCAAGTGAGTTGTGTGACACTATTTTTAATAGCGTGGGCGTGCAAAATATTATTTGTGATGAAGATAAAATCGTAGCAAGTAAAGGTGTAAAATTAGCTCAACAAGAAGGAATGGTTGAAAAAATTAGTCATAGTCCGCTTTTAGAGTATTGCGAATCAAATGTCATTGGAACAAAATATATGTACATACTTGCACTCAAAAATGACGGCTACGAGGAAGGGCGTGTGGCGGTGTTTTTAAACGAAAAAGACGAAGTCAAAATTGCACAGATTAACCTTCTTGTCACTTTTGCAAGTACATTTTTAAAGGGATAATAAATGAAAAAACAATCTTTTGTGTACGGGGCAATTATTCTTAGTTTAAGCGGAATAATTTGTAAAATGTTAGGTGCGATTTACAAAATTCCGCTTGTTAATGTCTTGAGTGCAAAAGGAATTGGCGTCTATTATTTGGTTTTTCCAGTTTACGCTTTTTTGCTGACTTTTGTGTCAAATTCTTTTATCGTTTCGACATCAAAAATGGTCAGTAAAAGGGTCGCTCAAGGAGACGATAGGGGCGCTTTTATTTTTTTTGTGTCTACACTTTTGACACTTTCTACTATTGGGTTAATTCTTGCTGTGGGACTTTGTTTTTTATCAAAAATAATTGCAGGTTTACAGGGGATGGCTGACGCGTATATTTGCTATTTGGCTCTTGCGCCAGCGCTTGTTGCAGTCGCGATAAGCAGTGCGTTTAGGGGATATTTTCAAGGACTACAAAATATGACGCCCAGCGCAATTTCATCTATAATTGACCAACTTTTTAAACTTGCAATTGGGCTTACTTTGGCAAAAATTTTTATCAATAAAGGTGTGCTTTATGGCGCGTTCGGGGC
The DNA here is from genome assembly GCA_937893125.1 of uncultured Clostridia bacterium. Classification (GTDB taxonomy): domain Bacteria; phylum Bacillota; class Clostridia; order Christensenellales; family UBA1242; genus UBA7862. Next base: position 17,758 of record CALBHW010000044.1, on the reverse strand, counting down.
AATTTTAGGCGTAAGCGTAGCGGAAATTTCTTCTTGCTTATTTTTTGTTTTTTACTACCTATACTTTCGCGCAAAAAATGGGGAATATTTTGCTTCTTTTACTTTAAAAAAGAGAAATAAAACTAAGAAAAATGAACCATTTAAAACATCTATTTTAAAAAACAAGTCAATTCAAAAAAAATCTATAAAACCGCAATCTTTTTTTAGTTGTGGCACGAAATTTGTAAAAAATGGGGCTAAAATTACGGATTGTGGGACTAAACTATCAAAAAAGAGACGATTTAGTTTTTTGGAAATCAAGGAAGTTTTTAAAAATGCTCTTCCATTTATTTTGTCGTCAGTAATTTTGCCTACGAGTATGGTCATAGATAGTTTTTTGGTTGTAAATTTGCTCTTTTCGATGGGGTTTGATAAGTTTTTTTCAACGGGACTGCTTGGTTTAAATTCGGGCGTTGTGGGGACACTTGTAAGCTTGCCGTCGACATTTAGCGTGTCGATTTGTATGACTCTCGTGCCTTATCTTGTGTACTCGCTTTCGCAAAAAGACTACGAAGGCGTTTCGAAAAAAGCGGAATTGACTTTGAAGTTAAATTTAATTGTCGCCCTTCCATGTGTAATCGTATTTTTGTTATTTTCGAAAAATGTTTTACAACTTTTGTATGCGGGTAGTTTTTTGTGCGACGCGGAACTTAATCTTGCAAGTACACTTCTTGTTTTGTCAAGTTCAAGCGTTTTGTATCTTACAATTCTTCAAATGTCGACCGCACTTTTACAAGCGGTTGGGAAAGCATATGTGCCAGTTTTAAGTTTACTTGTGTCGCTTGTTGTTAAAGTTGCGTGCGAAGTGCTTTTAATTAAATTTTTTGGAATTATTGGCGTCGCGATTTCAAATTGTATTTGTTACTTCCTTTCAAGCTTTATAAATTTGTGGGAGTTTAGAAAGATCGTTAAAATAAATCTTTCACTCTATCAAGCCCTTGTGGCTCCACTTTTGTCGTGTGCTTTTATGGTGGGTGCAATTGTGGGTGCTTTAAAGATTTGTGAAGTTTTTGTAAGTTTTCGTTTTGCGAGCCTTTTTGCCTTTTTTGTCGGCGGAACGGTTTATCTCGCGAGTTTGGTTTTGTTTAGATGTTTTACAAAGGAAGAGCAAGCAACTTTTTTTAGAAAAAAGAAAAAGGTGGCAAAAGTTTAGATAAGAAATTTTTTTTGTGCTTAAAAATTGAATAAAACTATTAAGTCTTAAAGCGAACATCATAAGTGTAAGGTTAATATTGTTCTAAGTTTAAAAAAGGTTTAGGCAAAAAAGCGTTTATCAAGTAAAGTTTTTTTAAATAAATAGAGAAAAAGTGAAAAGCGTTTAAAAATAAATATATGCAATATTTTTTGGTGTTTTGCTGTTTTTTGTGATAAAATTGCCTTTAAGAGGTGTTTTATGAATGATTATATGAAACTCGCCATTGAAGAAGCAAGAAAAGGAATTTATGCTTTAGACGGTGGACCTTTTGGCGCAGTTGTTGTAAAAGACGGCGTAGTTATTGGAAAGGGGCATAATAGGGTTGTTTCCCAAAATGACCCAACTTGCCACGGCGAAATTGACGCCATTAGAAATGCGTGCAAAAATATTAAAAGTTTCGATTTGTCGGGTTGCGACATTTATACGACGGGTGAGCCTTGTCCGATGTGTTTGTGCGCGATAATGTGGGCAAATATAGGAAAAATTTATTACGCTTGCACGATAAATGATAACGAAGATATTGGATTTCGCGACGTTGCATTTTATGAAAAGCTTAATTTGTCAACTGAAAAATTACGAAATTGTATGATAAATATTGATAGAGACACGGGATTAAAACTTTTTGACGAATATAAAAACATAAAATCTAAAATCAATTACTGATTTTTTGATTATTATGGCTAAAATTGTTTTATGTAAAATGTTTGTCTTTTAAAGTCAAAAAATAAAAAACAAATGGCGCGTAAAAGTGTTGAAAAGGGTGAGGAAATTTGATAAAATAAGATTATGGACATTGGAAATATTCATTTTGATAGTAACATCTTTTTAGCACCTATGGCGGGTGTGACGGATGTGAGTTTTAGAAAACTTTGTAAGTTTTTTGGCGCGGGGCTAACAAGCACAGAAATGATAAGCGTCAAAGGACTATTTTATGATTCAAAAAAGACGAAAGAAATGTTGACAACGTTTGAAGGAGAAAGTCCAAAGTGTGTGCAACTTTTTGGACACGAACCAAAAATTTTTGAAGCGGTCATAAAAAGTGGAGCAATAGACAATTTTGATATTTTAGACATAAATATGGGGTGTCCAGCACCAAAAATTGTAAAAAATGGCGAAGGAAGCGCACTTTTAAAAGATTTTAAGTTGGCGGAAGAAATTATTTCAACTTGCGTAAAAGCGTGGGGAAAACCTGTAAGTGTGAAATTTCGAAAAGGCTACGGCGCGCACGATGATGTGGCTAAAGAGTTCGCAAAAATGTGCGAAAGGGCGGGGGCAAGTTTTATCACTTACCACCCACGAACAAAGGAACAAGCGTACAGCGGTCAAGTTGATTTTGACGACCTAAAAGCAGTTGTGCAAGCGGTCAATATCCCTGTTATTGCAAGTGGCGATATTGTTGATAAAGAAACCTTTAATAAGGCAATAGCAACAGGTGTAAAAGGTGTTATGATTGGGCGAAAAGCGGTCGGTTGCCCTGAGATTTTTAGTCTACTTCTTGGAAAAGATGTTAAGATGAATAAGGAAGAAATAGCACGGTTGCACCTAAAAATTTTGCGTGAGTACTATGGCGAAAAAGATATAACAAATATTTTTAAACGTCACGCGCTTTCTTATACACTAGGCGAAAGTGGAGGCGTTGAAAAAAGGAAAAGAATAGCGGTTGCTAAAAATATTAAAGAAATAGAAGAAGTGTTGTTTTCGTAAGCGACACTTTTTTATTTGTGAGTGACTTTTTTGATAGATATTTTTACAATAAGTGTTTTTATGAGCAAAAGATGTTGACGTTTATTAAATTTAGTGGTGACAGTGAGATTAAGATGATTTTACAAAAAACTTAGTTTTCACATTTTCAAAAAAAAGCATACAATGATGTGATGATTGAGATAAATAAAAACGAAAGTAAAATAATTGTTTTGCCTTTTTGCGATAAAACGCCTGAAATTGACTTGTCGGATGCCTTAAAGGCTTTCTATTTTGAAAAATCAAAGCATAATACGCAAAAACATAACCTTATAAAAGGTGAGATGTGCGAAGAATGTATTTTTGGAAATAAAAAAATAAGTAGTTTTTTAAGTGAATTTCGGGATATTAAAAGAGACGATAATATTTATATTTGTTGCTTTTATTGCATTGTTGATGGGAAAAGGGAGCAAAATGCTGTTTTTAGAACTCGCAATCAAGTGTATGTTTTTGGAGAAAGTTTTATAAAAAAGGATTTTGTTTTTGATTTTGAAAAGGAAAAATTTAAAATTTGTTTTGAGTCGACTTTTTTTAATAAAAATAGTTGTAGCCTAATTGTTTTAAGTGACATTGAAGAAGAAAGTTTGTGGGTTAGGAAAGAAAAAACAATTACAATTTTTATAGGAAAGGAAAAAGAGAATAGAAAGATTATTTTATAACATATATAAAATCATAGCGAAAAGTTTAAAAAATACAAAATAATTAACATTTTTTTCAAAAACCGTGTCAATTTTATGTACAAAATTTTAACAAATTGGTAAAATATATTTGTAGGAAATCTACAATAATTTGATTTGGGGAAAAAAATGAAAAAAACAATAAAAGATTTGGACGTCGAAAATAAGAAAGTTCTTCTTAGACTTGATTTCAATGTTCCTATGGATAAGGACACTCATAAAATCACGGACGTCACGCGAATTATGGAAAGTTTGGCGACAATTAACTATCTTTGCGAAAAGGGCGCAAAAGTAATTATTTGTTCGCACCTTGGGAGACCCGACGGAAAAGTTGATGAAAAATATTCTTTAAAACCTGTTGCGGACAAACTTTCTCAACTTGTAAAAAACAAAGTGACTTTTGCAACTGACACGGTCGGAAAAGATGCAAAAGAAAAAATAAAAAATATGGAAAAAGGCGATATTGTCGTGCTCGAAAATTTGCGTTTTGACAAGCGCGAAGAAGAAAACGACGAGTCGTTTTGTAAAGAACTTGCAAGTCTTGCGGATATCTATGTTAATGACGCTTTTGGAACTGCGCATAGAAAGCACGCGTCGACATATGGGGTTGCAAAACTTCTTCCAAATGCTATTGGCTTTTTGATAAATAAGGAGTTAAAAGTCATTTCAAATGTTCTTGTAAATCCAACGCGTCCACTTGTGGCAGTGCTAGGCGGGGCAAAAATTAAGGATAAAATCCCTGTAATTGAGAATCTCCTTGATAAAGCGGATACGATTTTGGTTGGTGGCGGAATGGCTTATACTTTTGTAAAGGCAAACGGCGGTCGCGTCGGGAAATCTATTGTTGATGACGAAAATTTGTGTAAAAAATTTCTTGAGATGTCAAAGAATAGTCGCGCGAAAATTATTCTACCAATTGACAATATTTGTAACACAAGTTTAGAGTCAAAAGACAAGCCAAAGAGATTTTTGTCAGACGAAATTCCAGATGATTATATGGGGCTTGACATTGGCCCAAAGACGATCAAACTTTTCAAAAAATATATCAAAAAAGCAGGGACGGTTGTTTGGAACGGACCTATGGGCGTTTTTGAAAATCCAATGTACGAAAAAGGTACGCGTAAAATTGCTAAATATGTCGCGCGCACGCACGCGTTTAGTTTTGTTGGCGGTGGAGATAGTGCGGCTGCGGTTGTTAAAGCGGGGTATAGTAAATGTGTCAACCACTTGTCAACTGGTGGTGGGGCGAGTTTAATGCTTCTTGAGGGAAAGGATCTTCCTGGGCTTGAAGTTATTGATGACGTGAAAGAATAAAATTAAAAGGGAAAAATGAGAAAAAGTAAGTTAACGGCACTCATAATTTTGGACGGCTACGGCAAGCCAAAAGATTATGAAAAAAGTGGAATAATTAAAGAAAATACGGAAAATTTTAGAAATTACGAAAAAAGATTCCCACATACTTTTATCCGCGCAAGTGAAGAATATGTGGGGCTTCCAAAAGGACAAGCGGGAACAAGCGAAGTTGGACATATAACCCTTGGAAGTGGTCGCGTTAGTTATCAAATGCTTGTAAAAATTGATAAAGACATAAAGTCGGGCGAGTTTTTTAAGAATAAAGAATTTTTAAAGACTATTGACTACTGCAAGAAAAACAACAAGGCACTGCACCTTATAGGTATTCCAAGCGATGGCGGGATACACTCGCACATAAACCACCTTTTAGCGCTCATTGATATGTGTAAAGAAAACGATTTTTATAATGTTTTTATTCACTTTGTGGGTGACGGAAGGGACACGCATCCAAAAAGTATTATTAAGTACCTAGAACAAGTCGAAAAGTACACTAAACGCAAAAAATGCGGTAAAATTGCGTCAATTGTGGGGCGTTTTTACGCTTTTGACAGGGATAAAAACTATAATAGGAATGAACTTGCCTACAACCTTTGGGTCTCTGGAAAAGGTGAAAAGTTTGTAGACTACCATAAAGCAATTGAAAGCGCGTACAACAAGGGCGAGACGGATGAATTTATAAAGCCTATTTGTTTAACTAACGAAAAAGGCGAGCCTTTGGGACTTATAAATAGTCGCGACGCGGTCATATCCTATAATTTTAGGACGGATAGAGAAAGACAGCTTGCATATGTTATGGCAGAGGACAACGACCTTGATTTTGTCAAAAAACTTAACCTATATTTTGTCACAATGACTGAGTATGACGAAAGTTTTAAAAAAGTCCATGTTGCGTATAGACAAAAAAAAATGAAGAATATCTTGTCCGAAGTTATAAGTAAAAAAGGCTTAAAGCAAGTTAAAATCGCGGAAACGGAAAAATATGCTCATTTGACATTTTTCTTTAATGACGGCAAGCAAGATTGTTACCCTGGCGAAGATAGAGTACTAATAAATAGCGAAAAAATGCAAAGTTACGCGAGTTTTCCACAAATGTCGGCAGAAAAAATAGCGGATAAAGCGCTTGAAGTTATGGATAAATATGATTTTATTGCAATAAATTTTGCAAATTGCGATATGGTCGGGCATAGCGGAGACAAAATGGCAACTAGAACGGCAGTAAAGGTTGTTGATACGCAAATGAAGCGCGTTGTCGACGCTATTTTGGAGCGTGGCGGGCAGGGAATTGTAACTGCTGACCACGGGAATGCGGATATTATGGTTAATCTTGATGGGTCACCTAACACTTCGCACACAACTAGCGTTGTTCCACTTTTTGTCTTTGGAGTGGATAAAAATAGGAAACTTAGAAAAGACGGCACGCTTGCTGATGTTGCGCCTACTCTTTTGAACCTTATGAATATTAAAGTGCCAAAAGAGATGACGGGGCGCGACTTGTTTGAGTAGCCTATTTGTTTAGAAAAAAACAAATAAAAAGTTATTTCAAACTTTGGAAAACTAAATTATTGATTGATAAAAAAATAAATTTAAGAAAAGTGAAGATTAGGCGAAAAACAACTTGTTAAATTAAAAAACTTGTTGTTAAAATAATTTTTGGCACAAAATTTAGTAGTTTTTGGGCTAAAAAGTAAGATTAGGGCAAATAAAAAAGGAGTTGAGATATGCCAAAAAAATATGTTATTGCCAATTTTAAAATGAATAAAGTCGACAAAGATGTTAAATTTTATATTGAGCAACTTTTGCCAAAAGTAAAAGATGTTACTTCGCAAGTCGTTTTGGCTGTGCCTAGTGTGTCAATAAAAACGGCGGTCAAGGAAACAAAAGGAAGTGGCGTTGTAATTGCTTCGCAAAACATAAATGAAAACGGCTTCGGAGCATTTACAGGTGAAATTAACGCTGAAATGGTGTCAAATGTTGGGGCGGGTGCAGTTATTATTGGACATAGCGAAAGAAGAAGCTATTTTAATGAAACGGACGCGTCTATAAATAAAAAAATCCAAAAGGCTCTAAAAGCGGGACTTATGTGTGTTTTTTGCTTTGGGGAAAGTGTTTATGATAAGAAAAACAATTTGACGGAATCGGCACTTACAACCCAAATTACGGGTGCGCTAAACAATATTTATGGAAACGAACTTGGTCATATTGTTTTTGCGTACGAACCAGTTTGGGCGATTGGAACGGGCGTCGTTGCGACAAATGCTGTTATTGAAAAAACATTAAAACTTATAAGAAAAATAATTTGTAACCTTTATGACGAAAAGGTCGCAAACGAAGTTTCAATTGTTTATGGCGGAAGTGTCAATGAAAGTAACATAAAAGACATCGCAAAAATTGCAAACTTAAACGGTGTGCTTGTCGGTGGAGCATCACTTGACCCCGTCAAATTTTCGGCGATATCGGAAGCGTTTGGTAAGACTGTACCTAAAAAATAGTTTAAGCAAAAATCAAGTCAAATGTAGCCCTTTGGTACGAAAATAGAGGTTTTTAGGGGTGATTTTGCGTTTTAAAAAGAGAACAATCAAAAATAATACCCAAAGTAAGTACCATTTTATTAAGAATCTTTACATTCTTAAATAACTTGCATAAGTCCGTTTTTGTTTTGGTCTAATAAAAAGATGTCGTCTAATAAGAGTAAACTACAAAAAAAATGGGTATTGAAATTTTTATAAAAGTATATTACAATATCAGTGTAAAGATTTAAAGGTGGAAAAATGGAGACTTTGCATAATTTGTTAGTATTTTTAAGAACGAACTTCTTTTGCGACCCAAGACAGTCAATAATTTCGCTTTGTGTGTTTTTTGGGATTATCTATTTTTATAAAATGATGAAATATGATAATTCAAAACCACTTGTTTCGGTAAAATATATTGCTTGTACGCTCGTTTGTTTTTCCGTTCTTATGCTAGTTTATTAAAAGTAGCAAAAAAGATTTGATTTTTTTAAAAAAAAGTGATAAAATCTCTCGTGATTTCATTTGATTAGGAGTAAAAATGTTTAATTTTCTTTGTGAAGACGTTATTAGACCAGACTGGGTCGTAAATTCTTTTCCTATTATTAAGTTTATTTTGGTGTGCTTGATTGCAATTTGCTCACTTGTTCTTATTGTGCTTGTTCTTATGCAAGAAAGTGAGGGCGGGGATACAACCAATTCAATCACAGGCATTAAGGATACTTATTATTCAAAAAATAAAGGGTTAAGTAAAGACGAAAGATTGAAAAAATGGACAACAATTTTGTCTATTGCAATCGCTTGTATGGTTCTTTGCTTTGTTATCTTGGCTAAAATTTTTGCTGGGAACATTTGGGGCTAAAAGACGCATTTGTTTTGTTATAAACATAACTTTTTAGTCTTAGTTGATAGGGCAAAGTCGTAAAAAGACCTTGTTTTGGTGCTAGGTTTTAAATTGGTTGTAATTTCTAGTGCAGACAAAAGTTTTGCAATTAAGAACTATTTATGTGAAAATTTGGTTCAACTTTTTGAGCACAAGTTATTAAATAAAAATAAAGATTACTTTTAAATATTCCATTTGGAACATTTATTTGAGTGGTCTTTTTTTTATTTTTCAAGGCATATAATCAATATATGAGAATATTTGGTTTTAATTTTAAAAGCGAAAAAAAATTTGTACATTTTACATGTAATGTTATTTTGGCATGCTTAATTATTGCTGTTGTTGCGGTGGCTGTTTTTTCGCCACTAGCCACTGACGCTTATGTTGTATCGTCGCCAGCCTACTATAACGGGGATAAGTCAAGCGATAAGGTAAGTTTAATGGTTAATGTTTATTGGGGAACGGAATATCTTGATAGTATGCTAGAAACTTTTGATAAATATAATGTCAAAACGACCTTTTTTATTGGTGGCTGTTGGGCGGGGAAAAACAACGAAATGCTTAAAAAAATTGCGAGTAAGGGGCACGAAATCGCCAATCACGGCTACTATCACAAAGACCATAAAAAGTTGAACGAAGAGCAAAATCGAAATGAAATTGTGATGACACAAGAGTTGATAGAAGGAATTTTAGGGGTAAAAACCAACCTTTTTGCGCCACCATCGGGAAGTTTTAACGATAGGACACTAAAAGTTGCGGATAGTTTAGGTTATAAAACCATAATGTGGTCGCTTGACACAATCGACTGGCGAGATAAGAACACCAAAACAATTTTTAAGCGAGCAACTGAAAAAACAAAGGGTGGAGACCTTATTTTAATGCACCCAACTTTAAACACTGCGGAGGCGCTTGATGACATTTTAAAGACCTTACAAAACAAAGGTTTGACCGTTTCGACGGTGAGCGACGTGTGCAATTTCTAAATTTTTTATGTAATTAGCGTGATTATGCCTAAAATTGCTTTTAGTTTTTTCTTTTAAAGGTTATAATTAGGATTAAAGGGAGTTACAATGGAAGAAAAATTATATTGTTTTAAAAGTGGACTAAGGCTGGTTTATCAACAAGTTGAAATGACGCGTCCTGCGAGTATTAAAATCGGGGTTTATGTCGGAAGCGCAAATGAAAAAGCGGAAGAAAACGGAATTTCGCATTTTATCGAACATCTTGTTTTTAAAGGCTCAAAAAAGCGAACAAATAAGCAAATTAGTGCTGATTTTGAGTTTATCGGGGCAAATTTCAACGCTTTTACTGCATACCAAAAGACCTGTTTTTATTTGACGGGACTTAACGAAAAGTTTGAAGAGTCGCTTGAAATTTTAAGTGATATTGTTTTTAATCCGCTTTTTAATCAAGATGACATTGATAAAGAACGCAATGTTATTTATGAAGAAATTGATATGTACAAAGACAAGCCAAGGGCAATCGTTTCGCAAGAAGTGAGAAGGCTTTTCTATGGTGATACACCCCTAGGTCGCGATGTTATTGGAACAAAAGAAACTCTTTCAAAAATGAACAGAAAGGAAATTTTAAATTACTACAAAGAACATTATATTGCAAAAAATATCATTGTGTCAGTTGTGTGTGGTCGTGATTTTAGTTATGTCAAAAAAATGGTCAAAAAGTATGTTGACTCGCATTTTGAAGGGACGGACAAGCCTGACAAGGTCATAAAATCTCATGTTGTTGTGCCAGATAGAAACTTTACTGCAATAAAAAAGGATGTAAAGCAAGCAAATGTTGTTTTTTGTTTTCCTTGTTGCAATATTTTTAGTAAAGATAAAATGGCGACTTCGCTCCTAGCATTTATTTTTGGTGGCGGAATGTCGTCAAGGCTGTTTAATAGAATTAGGGAAGACGAAGGGCTTGTGTATGATATTTATGCTGAGCCTGGTTGCGCAGTACACGGCGGGGCTTTTATTATTTCTTTTGGTGCTAGCGAAAACAATGTCAAAAAGACAATTAGGTGTATAAAGGAAGAAATTTTAAAACTTAAAGAAAACGGCGTTACAGAAGAAGAACTTGACAGAGCAAAAAATTTTACAAAAGCGATGATGTTGTCGGGGTTTGAAAAAACGACTTCGCTAGCGAGTAAAAATATGGCGCAAGCATATACAAAAGGAAAAATTGTTTCGCCAGAGGATAGAATAAAAAAGATTGAAAAAGTAACAGTTGAAGATATTAAAAATGTAATTGATAGCATTTTCAATTTTTCTAATGTTTGCGGAAGCGTGATAAGTAAGTCTCTTGACGCGTCTGTTTTTGATGACTTGCAGTAATTTTAAAATATAATAGTCAATTATTAACTAATTTTTGAACATAGTTTTTTATAAATAGGGTGTTTTTGTGAAATTTTGTTTTAGCATAATTTTAACCATTAAAACCTTAAAAGAGACTAAATGGGTATGATGTTTAAAAATATGTTATTTGTTTGTATTTGATAAAAAAGTCTTTAAAAACCTTTTGAAAGGCGAAAAATTTGTGATAAAATTTGCTAGGGGGTAGAAAAATTGAACCACCAAGAAAAAGACAAAAAGAGACTTAGTGACGGCGCAAAGCGCAACATCGGAATTGTTATGATTTGCGTGAGTTTGGTTCTTTTTGTTTGCAGTACATTTAACTTTTTATATGGCGTGAAAGCCTTTTTACTTGGAGTATTTGGCATTATGCTTTATGCTCTTTTACTCTTTATGTTCCTTTTTGGAATCGCACTCGCGAGTGGCAAAAAATTTGTTTATTCGGCAAAATATTTGGTGTATTTGGGGCTCGCTTTCTTTTTCTTTATGTGTGTTTTGCATATAATTTTTACGGGCTTCAAATCTCAAAGTTATTCATATAGTTCTTATCTTCAAGCGTGTTTTTACTCGCTTTGGACGCCTGGTGGGGCGTTTATTGGGTTGTTTACATTTCCACTTATGAGCCTTCTTCACGACATTGCGGGGATTGTAATTTATGGCATTGGGCTTATCATTTCAATATATTTTATTTTGTCTTATCTTGACGATTATAGAGAAAAGAAAAAAGACGAAAAAGTGGAACGCCCAACATATGAGACCTTCCATTTTGACTCACAAGAAGTTGAGTATGTAAAACCTGAAAAACAAGATGTTCAAATGGAAAATTCGTCCGAGATTAAAGAAATAAAAGAAGAAAAACAAGAAGAAGTTATTGTCAAAGACGAAGAAGCGATAAAGCAAAATAGGGCAAAGGAACTTTTGGGACTCAAAAAGTTTGATGAAGAACAAGAAGTCGATAAGAAAGAGCCAGAAGAAAAAATAATTCTTACCGAAAAGAAGCCACAAAACGCAACATTTTCGTGGCAAAATAGGGGTTTTCAAGAGGATAAACCACAAAAATTTGTGTATAATGAAAGTAAACCTGTTAAACAACCTGAAAACCCAGTTATTAAGGAAAATATAGAATATTTATCGACCATTCACGACTTAAATAATGTCAATGACAACCCAATTATCAACGCCGAAGATTACGAAGATTATAAAGAAAAAATGAAGGCGTTTAATGACAAGCAAAACGTTTTTTTGCGTAGGGAAGAGGCTGACACAAAAACTATTGAAAATTACGATTCAGCATTTGGATTTAGCCATTCTCAAAATGACTCAAAAGATGATTTTTCAAGTCTAAAAAGCGGTTTTAGTCCATTAAATCCGCAAAATTTCTCTGTTTCAAGCGACAACTCTTTTGAAATTGAGCCAGAAAAGAATGGTTATGAAGAGAATGACGAGATGGACGATTTGTCACCGATTGTTGACCTTGATAACATTCGCGTGGAAGATGATAATATACGCGGTGAAGATTTTGATAAAAAATTTAGTCCGCTTAATCCAGCGAATTTTTCGTCATACAAGCCTGAGCAAAATAGCTACGAAAAAAGAGAACCTAATTTGTCAAATGACAATAGTGCAACAACTCAAAAATTTATGGACAATGACTATAAGAGCGCACAGTCAAGTAATGTTGAAGATAGTTTAGGAAGAAGCTTTAACCTAAATATAATAAATGGCACGGCGGGGCAAGAAAAAACAAAAGAAATTGTACCAGACTTTTCCTATCCAAATGGATATGTTAGACCTTCAATTGACCTTCTTAAGACCTATGTTAACGACACCGAAGAAGATATGGAAAAACAAAGGCAAAATATTGAGATTTTGGAGACTGTTCTTAGCGAGTTTAAAATCCCAGCCAAAGTCGAAGCGGTGCGTCGTGGGGCTGCGGTTACCAGATATGAACTCCATATGCCTGTTGGCATTCCAGTTAGGAAAATTCACGCTCATTCATCCGATATTGCGCTTGCACTCGCAGCGAAAAGTGATATAAGAATTGAAACACCTATTAAGGGAAAGAGTGCGGTCGGAATTGAAGTCCCAAATGATGTCGTTGACACTGTCGGAATGAAAGATATTATAGCTTCACCACGCTTTATGGATTCTAAAGCGCCACTTACATTCGCACTTGGAAAGGACGTGGACGGAAATGTCTATTGTTGCAATCTTGACAAAATGCCACACCTTCTTGTTGCTGGAAGCACGGGAAGCGGTAAGTCAGTTTGTTTAAACGCACTTATATTGTCTCTTATGTTTAAGACAAGCCCAGAAGATTTGCGACTTATTTTGGTTGACCCTAAGAGAGTTGAATTTAGTATTTATAACGACCTTCCACACCTTCTTATGCCAAAGGCGATAACCGAACCAAAGAAAGCGCTTAATGCGTTTGATTGGTTGATTGAAGAAATGGAAAGAAGATTTGGGATTTTCCAAGAGTGCTTTGTTAAAAACCTTGCTGAATACAACGCGCAACCAGAAGTTTTGCAAGGAAAAATGCCAAAACTTCCTTGTCTTGTTCTTATTGTCGACGAACTTGCTGACCTCGTTGTTACAACGAATAAAAAGGAACTTGAAGAAAGGATTATTCGTTTGACGCAAAAAGCAAGAGCGGCTGGTATCCACTTGATTTTGGCGACTCAAAGACCAAGTGTCGACATTATTACTGGAAGTATTAAAATTAACTTGCCATCAAGAATTGCGTTTGCGGTTACGAACTTTGTTGACTCTAAAACTATTCTCGACCAAGGCGGAGCGGAAAAACTTTTGGGGCGCGGAGATATGCTTTATAAGTCGCGCGATGGAGAGCCAGTGCGTGTTCAAGGATGTTTTGTCGATACACCAGAAGTTAAAGCGGTGGTTGATTTCATCCGTGAAAACAACCCTTGCCACTATGACCCAAATATTGAAAAAGCAATAAATAGCGAAGGAAATAGCGAAGGTGGTGGCGGATACTCGGGCGGAAACGGAAGTTTGCCAGCGGTCGATAGCCTTATGCCAGACGCACTTAAACTAGTCATTGAAAACGGACAAGCATCGATTTCGCTTCTTCAAAGGCGATTTGCGATAGGTTATCAAAGGTCGGCTAAAATTATCGACCAAATGGAAATGGCGGGCTTTATTTCAAGCAGTGACGGCAGTAAACCGCGAACTGTTTATGTGACAATGCAAGATTACAACAAAATTTATGGAGATAATAATGCCTAATAAAAAAATAAAAATTGGTTTTATTTGCCTTGGTTGCGACAAAAATAGGGTGGACCTAGAAGACGTCATCTCCACCCTTCCAAAAGACCTTTTTGAAATGGTCGGCGACGAAAAACAAGCGGAACTAATTTTGATTAACACATGCGCTTTTTTAAAAACAGCGCGAGATGAAGCAAAGTCAATTATCAAGGAAATGGGCGAACTAAAGAAAACGGCAAAACTCAAAAAACTTGTCGTTATGGGGTGCCTTCCACAACTTGAAAAAGAAAAGGTTTTAAAAGAATTCGATTTTGTCGACGCGATTTTAGTGCCAGAGGATTACAAAAATGCAAAAAATGTTATTTGTGACCTTTTGAATATTAAAACTGATGACAAAAAAAGCAAAAATGCAGACGAAAATAAGGGAAGAAGTCTCACAACACCACTTCATTATGCTTATTTAAAAATCGCGGATGGATGCAACAATAGATGTGCTTTTTGTAAAATTCCTTTTATCAAAGGTCCATATAAATCACGAAAAATTGACGACCTTGTAAACGAGACGACTGCTTTGTGTGAAAAAGGCGTGAGAGAGATTATTCTTGTTGCGCAAGATGTAACGAATTTTGGTTTTGACACGGGCGAAAAACTCGTTGATTTGTTAGAAAAACTTTCAAAGATAAAGAAACTTGTTTGGATAAGACTGCTTTATTGTTACCCAGATTTGGTGGACGATAGCCTTATACAAGAAATCAAAAACAACCCAAAAATCGTTCATTACATAGATATGCCTTTGCAACACGCGAGTGACGCGGTTTTGTCTAATATGGCACGAAAAAGTCGCAAGAAAGATATTGAAGAGTTGATTGTAAAACTTAGACGCGAGATTCCTGATATTAAAATTAGGTCAACTTTTATGGTTGGTTTCCCAAGCGAGACAGAGAAAGATTTTAAGGAGCTTTGCAAATTCTTAAAAACCTATAAACTAGACAATGTTGGTTTTTTTAAGTATTCGCGCGAAGAAGACACAAAAGCCTATGATATGGCGGAGCAAGTGCCAGAAAAGATTAAGGATGAAAGACTCGAAAAAATCCAACTTTTGCAAGAAAAAATTGCGAAATCTAATAACAAAAAACTTCGCGGGCAAACCTTTAAAGTTGTGGTTGACAAGGTTTATCAAGACGGAATTTATGAAGCAAGAGCGTATTTTAGCGCGCCCGACGTAGATTTCTTGATTTATTTCTCATCCTATCGAAAAATCAACCCAGGTTGTTTTGTCGATGTGACGATTGAAGATTTTAAAGACGGAGTTTTTATTGCACAAAATGAAAAAAATAGCACATATTAGTTTACTTTTATGTGCTTTTTTTATATACTTAAATTGTATTTTGTGTTAAAAGATAAAAATCTCATTTAAAAACCCAAAAAGTGCGTGAAATGATTAGTCAATAAAGTTTAAAACTTCTATTGAGAGCAAGCAAACGTGAAAGATGTTTTAAAAACACAAAATTAGATTTTGCTAGATAAAAATGCGTTTAAATTGTGGCTAGAAAAGAAAAATTTAGGGCGGAGAAAATACAAAAAGTTTTAAAAGGAAATAAAATGAATTTACCTAATAGAATAACTTTAACAAGAATAATTTTAATACCATTTATTATTTTTTTCTATTTGTCAGAAGGTTTTTTATACGGCGGGAAAATGATTGCGACGGGACTGTTTTTTGTGGGCATTGCAACCGACTTTCTTGACGGATACTTGGCGAGAAAAAGGGGAGAAATTACTGTTCTTGGGACATTTCTCGACTCAATTGCGGACAAGATGTTTGTTATAACAACACTTCTCCTTATTGTCGCAGACGGCACTGTTGTACAACCTTTTGGCGTGATTTTTGCGGTTATTATTATTGCGAGAGAACTTATGGTGAGCGCTTTAAGACAACTTGGTGCTAGTAAAAATGTTATTATTTCAGCCGACTATTTTGGAAAGGTTAAGGCTAGTTTTCAATTTGTAGCATTGTTCCTTTTTATGCTTTATAGCTTCTTAAACGAAAGAGCCGTTTTTGATAGCAACATTCTAAACATTTTGTATTGGATTTGTTTTGCGGGGCTTGCAGTGACGACAATTTTGACTATTATGTCGGGTTGCCATTATTTAATTAAAAATAGACATCTTTTTTCCGAAACACAAGTTGATGTTTCAAACAAGAAAGACGAAAAAAGTGAAAACAATGATAGTTTAAGTAATGAAATAAAGGGAAAAGATGCTCGAAAAAAGGACGACTTAAAGGGCGAAAAGAAAGCGTCAAAAAAGGCTAAAAAAAATCTATAATATGACCTTTAATAATTTTTAAACTAAAATCAATTTAGATATTTTTGCCAACATGGCAAGTGAAAAATAGGCAAAATTACAGCCTATTTTTTGTAGGCGGGGAGAATTATGAAAGTATCGATAATTGTCGTGTCAAGTAGCGAAATTGTTTCAAATATCAAAGAAGATACACTAAATAAAATTTGTTCTTCACTATATAAAAATAAGCAAGATGTAAAATTTGTAGAAATTGTTAAGCCCGAAGCGGAAGTCGTGCAAAGTGCATTCAAAAGAGCGTGTGAAATGTGCGACGCGGTCGTTGTCGCGACCGAAAATGAGTGGGACAAATTTTATATGGTTAAGCACATTTTGTCGGACGAGTTTGACGCAAAAATTGAAGTCAGTGAGTATGCAAAAAAATATATCGACGAGTATGCAAGAACAAAAAATGTGCCACTTAAAAGAGAAGACAATAGTCTTTCACAAATGCCAAATAATGCACGAACAATTAAAAATCCGTTTAGCGCTTATCAAGGCTGTTTGATTGAAGAAAAGGAAAAATTGATTTTTCTTTTGCCACTTGAAAGTGATGAATTGTATCATATATTTTTTTCGTCTGTTTTACCTTATATTTTGTCAAAAGGCAAGCAAAAGGGGAAAACATATATTTTAAGAACCTTTGGAATAAAACTTCAAGAGTTGCAAACCCTTTTAAGGGACGAAATTAAAAATAAGTACGAAATTGAAGTCGTTTGTTCGGAAAAACTTTTGCGGGGCGAAGTTGTCATAAATATTTCGGAAGGGACGCGAAGTGACGCGCAAAAAAGCATAGTTTCAAAGGTTTACACCAAACTTTTACCTTATTTTTATAGCGAAAAAGACGAGAGTTTGGAAGAATTTATTTTGACTCTTTTATCTATTAGGCATTTAACGCTTTCGTTTGCCGAAGATTTTACAAGGGGCGAAATGAGTGCGAGTTTGGGGCGTGCGAGTGGAAATAGTGGCGAAATTTTGAAAGAAAGTTATGTCACTATTTCAAATGAGTCAAAAACTAAACTTTTAGGCGTTGATAAATCTTGCTACACAAAAAAAGATGTCGATTATGGCGAAATGGCGTACGAAATGGCTCTTGGTGTGCTTGAAAATTCGGGTGCGGATATAGTGGTGACAAGTTGCGGGAATTTAGAAAATGGACTACTATATTTTGCACTTGGAAATAGCGAAGGAATACATATTTTTAGCGAAAATATCGGCGGGTCTTTGAGTGAAAAAATAAATCTCGCAACAGGCAAAATATTTTTCCAACTTATTAAAAAACTAAAACAAGACGATTTTCATATCGGGAATGAAATAGTGTAGAGTTTAAAAAGTAAATTAAAATGTTAAAATTATACAAAAATAGTCCATTTTTGGGCTATTTTTTTATAAAAAAAGTTAAAATTTTACGAAAAAAGTGGTCAAAATTGCTTGACATG
>CALBHW010000043.1 GCA_937893125.1 uncultured Clostridia bacterium | reverse complement strand
GCAAATTGATTTGCGAACAAAGAGAGCAAAGCAACATCACATAGTTTATATTCTAAACAATTCCCCCTTCCTTCTTAAAAATAAAAACCAACCCCGCCATGAAACATCACCATTTCACACCAAGATTGGTTTTTATTAAAATAAATTTTCAGCCCCAAACACCTCAACTATTTTTAGTCCAAGTGTAAGATTTATAAGTATCAGTCAAATATGTTGCATTTTGAGTTGGGTCAGAAACTGACACATTACGCACTTTTCCAGTCGAACCATCTTTAAGCGTCCAAGTTTTACTCGTGTCCGCAAAAGTTACACTTGTCAAATAAGGACAACAAAAAAAAAGCTTCTTCTGCTATACTCGTCACGCTACCTGGTATTGTTATACCTCTTAAAGAATTACAATAATAAAAAGCTCTTTCCCCTATACTTGTCACACTATTTCCAATCGTTATACTTGTTAAATCCATACACACGGCAAAAGCAGCATCTCCTATGCTCGTCACACTATCAGGTATCTTTATACTTGTTAAAGCATCACACCCACGAAAAGCGGAATCCCCTATACTCGTCACACTATCTGGTATCGTTACGCTTCTTAAGACAGTGCAACCAGAAAAAGCATAATCCCCTATACTTGTCACTCCATTTGGGATAACTGAAACGAAAGTATAACAACCTTTAATTAACGAATTATCAGATTTCTTTATAATACAATTATTTGAAGAATAATAAGCTGGGTTATTTGCTGACACTGTTATAATTGTTAAGCCATTGCAGTAGGAAAAAACCCCTTGCCCTATACTCGTCAAACTATCTGGTATTGTTATACTTCTCAATATAGTACAACGTTCAAAAGCAAAACTCCCTATACTCGTCACACTGTTTGGTATTGTTATACTTGTTAAACCACTACAATTAGAAAAAGCATAATACCCTATACTCGTCACGCTATCTGGTATCGTTATGCTTGTTAAGCCACTACAACCTTTAAAAGCATAACGCCCTATACTCGTCACACTATTTGGTATCGTTATTTTTGTTAAACCACTACATCCATAAAAAGCAGAACTACTTATACTCGTCACACTATCTGGGATTGTTATGTTTGTTAAGCTACTACAATCAGAAAAAGCCCACTCTCCTATACTTGTCACACCTGAGCCAATTGTCACACTTGTTAAACCCCTACAAGCAGAAAAAGCAGAACTCCCTATACTCGTCACACTATTTGGAATAAAAACTTTCGTTAAGTTTGAACAGCTTCCAAAAGCACCATAATTGGTATTACTTGTCCCATAACCGATATTTTTTACACTTTGCGGAATAACTACATCGGTTATAGAAGATTTGTTATAAAACGCTTTATAAATAATATTTGTAACCTTATTTGAAATAATTATTTGCGTGTCCGTTCCAGTATATAATTCTTCAGTTGTATAATTCGGCACCATAAAGCAAGCGTAGAGTTGGGTTTCGGAAGTTGGGATATCGTACCAAGATTCAAGGTCAGTGTCGGATGTAGATGTGTAATAGATTTCGCCTGGGTCGTTATAGTCAGTTGAACCGACGACGGCTGGGTTTGTACAAAAATAGAAGAACTCAGCACCATTACTATTTGTAAGGTCGTCTATACTAGACACTTTGCCCGTGGACGCAAGATTTGCTCTATCATAGTAGCCGTTAACATATCCATTTGTTGATGTTGAGTCAATAACTGGAGTTGCACCAACGATTTTAAACTGTTTCTTCCCGTCGACTGTTCTTGTTTGATAACTAAAAGTGTTGTTATCAATTTTTGAGCCAGCATTGTTTGCTATATTCAAATTAACTTGCTCTTCTACTATAATTGGTTTTTCTTTTGTAAGTGCCCAATCAATTGTGCCGTTTAGGCTAGCGTTTAAGTAGGCTTTGTCAATTGAAATTTTGACCGAAAATGTTGTCGAACCAAGTCTTGGGACGGTGACAAGTTTGCTGGTGTTTGTCGCGTACGACGAGTCGCTTTCTTTTTTGTAATTAAAAACCAAATTTGTATAAGGTGTATCCGTATCGCTGTAAGACATATGGGCATAATATTCTTCACCCGCGCTTATAAAAGTATATGTAAGTATGACATCTTCGCCATAGAGCATATTTATTGTTTCATTTGGGGACAATAGAGATAAAGACTCGGGCGTATCTGCACTAAAAGAAACTACTTTTGCGCCACTACTTGTAGTCATATCTTTTGCGGGATTATTACCAACTTGATATGTCCCACTGACCGATCCCGCGATGTCGCTTGCTACATAAATTAAACTCACACTACTGCCCACATTTTGCGTTCCACTTGCAAGGACAATTATTGTCGCAACAAGCGCCACAACAAATATACACGCACAACTAAACGCAACAATTAACCCTTTATTTTTCATTTTGTCTCCCTTATTATCTTTTGTTTTTCTTAAACAATTTATCCGTTTGTCCTAATTATTTTTAGTAGTACACATTCTATTTTGAAAACAGGTATTTATTCTATTGGCGGTCGGGAGTCAGTGCCAGAATGGCAGTTGACTCGCGGTCGCCGTCGCTTAATCGCAATTAACTAATTACTGAATAATTATAGCAATAATATCCAACATAAGTCAAATGGTTTTTTAAAAGCCTACTTTTCACTTATATATTCATTTT
>CALBHW010000042.1 GCA_937893125.1 uncultured Clostridia bacterium | reverse complement strand
GTTAAAAGCCACTTTAAAGAATGCTAATGACTATTTCAACGATGTTTTACAACAAGAAAAAGCCAAATGGGACGAAGATTATAACGCTTTAGATAATTACTGCACAAAACTAGAAAACAAAATTCAAACTTTAGAAACTCAAAATAAGCTATCTATAAAGGCTCAAAATGATGATAGCAATACAAACTATCGAAAAATGAAATAAAATTGCTTCTAGGTATCTAAAAACGCTAAAAAATAACAAATCCACTCTACCATTCCAAAAAGACTCCAAAAAACCAAAAAAACTTTCTGCCTAAAAACCACGCGCACGAACGAAGTGAGTGCGCTTATCCCACCGCGCTAAATTACCAAAAAACGCCAAATTAGCGGAGCGTATAGGTGGCTTCGCCACTCATTCGCTTACGAAGTAAGGTAGCGAAAGCGCACCACAAACGCCACACACTCGCCTTGCTCGTGGGCGTGGTGCGCTTAAAAATTAGTAAAAGTTCGCACCGCAGGTGCGATTTACCGATTCATCTTTGAGCGAAGCGAAAAAAATCCCATATATTGTATACGCGTGCGCGCGCTTTTTAAGAACTTTTATAAATATAATTTTAAAATACTTTTAGGTGTCCGCTAACGCCCTGCCTTGCGTTATTGTGAGACTATTAAAACTACAAAAATACGGATTAAAACTACAAAAATATGCTGATTAAAACTACAAAAATACGGATTAAAACTACAAAAATACGGATTAAAACTACAAAAATACTTGACATTGTAGTTTTAATTTGATATGATTTACTAATTTCATCAAAAAGGAATAAAAAAATGGAAATAGTTAAATACGGAAATGTGCTGAATGTAATGCCTATGCCAAAGCTATACGCGAAAGAAATGGATATTTTTATGCAAGTAATATCTAAAATGCAATTTACTGACAAACAAGAGCTTGTGTTTGATGGCTTTGAATTTTTCAAAGAGCTGAAAAAATTACCGCAAAATAAAGAGCAGAGCTACGAATATTTATTTGAAGCGTTTAGCGAATTTGCAGGTAAAATTTTAGGCTTCAAAATAGAATATTATGACGAGCCAACCGATACACAATATGCGTTTGTTTGTTTTGATAGTTTAAAGTTTGATTATAGCACAAGCAAGGTGCATATACACGCACAAAAAGACTTCTATAACATTATCAAAAATTATAAATTAGGCTTTACGAGCTTTGAGCTTTTAGAATTTGCAGATTTATCAAGCACTTACACAAAAATTTTATACCGATTGCTTAAACAATTTCGCACAACGGGATTGTGTGTAATCAGTATTGAAAAATTTAGAGAGTTAATGCAAGTTCCAGACTCATACGATATGTGCGACATAGATGCGCGAGTTTTAAAACAGGCAATCAAAGAGCTAAGCGCAGAACGCAATCTTTTAAATCAGCAACGAATCCCGTTTAAAGATTTAAAATGCGAAAAAATAAAAGGCGGTGGGCGTGGGCGCGGTGGTATTGTCAAAGGCTTAAAATTCACATTCAAAAAGGAAGCCACAATAGACTTACTAAACAAGGCTTACAAAGGTTTAATTTTAAATACTGCAAAATACGCGCTTGTAAAAATTATTGAAATAAGTGGTGATGAACCAAATATCGAAGTTAAATTTTTAATGCTCGATGATAACAAAATTTCAAAATGTGATGCGAATGGCGAAGATGCAATAATCACACTAACATTTGAATCTTTTGAAAAGTTAGAACGCGTCATAGCATATTACAAAAACAAATCATAGCTCCGCAGGACAAAGTTACCATATTGATTTGAGCTTGTCGAAAATCAATGTGGTTACTTTGTTAAGCAAATTAACCACATTGCTTAGTAGCAATATGGTAATTTGCTTTTTTAAAAATTTTGTGCTATCATTTCGACAAGCTCAATGTAGCTAAATTTTTAAAAAAGGATTTGTGATGATAGATTACGCAAAATACGCTAATATGAATACAAGACAATTAGCAAATGCTCTTATGAGCGTAGAAGCGAGAGAGCAAAAATTCCGTGAGGAAGCACAAAAGAAATTGCGCGATATGCAAGAGTTAGCATATTTCTTAAAAACAAAAATCAAAGAGAGCTTGGATAAGCCTAAATTTGTGTCGCTAAAAGATTCAGGACATATTGAAAAAGCAAATAAATATCTAAACTCTCTTACAAGTGCAGAACAGGCAAAATTAAGGCAAGAAGTAGATGATGAAATGAATAGGGATTACGGCGATGAACTATAAAATAACACTTAAAAAACAGGTTTCAAAATTTTTAGATAAGCTAGAAAAATCTACACCTAGCGAACATTCTAAAATTGTAATTTTTTTAAATGAAAAATTATCGACAAGTGATAATCCTTGCTTATTACCAAACGCAACGCATTTACAAGGATACAACGACAATCGCTATCGGTGGAGACTAGGTAATTATCGCATTATAGGCATTGTCAATAACGGGGAATTTAAAAGATCGGAAGAGCGTCGTGTAGGGAAAGAGTGTAGATCTCGGTGGTC
>CALBHW010000041.1 GCA_937893125.1 uncultured Clostridia bacterium | reverse complement strand
GCGTAATTACTTATAATCACTTAGCAAGAGTTTTTGGTCCACCCCTTTGTCTCGGCGCAAGGTCACCAATAGACCACAATCGAACAACAAAAAAAGAGCAACCCAGTATAAAGGTTACTCTTAATTTTTTTATAATTATTATTTAAAAGAGTGTACAACACAAAATTAGGTATTTCACTTGCATTATAAACATAACCAAAATGTATCAAAATTTAATAAAATCTTAATAAATTCCGACCAAGCCGACTCTTTTGTAGACTTTTCGAAGAGTTTTTCGCGCAATTACACTTGCTCTTTCAGCGCCAATTCTCATCAACTCTTCAAGGTATTTTTTGTCCTTTAAGAGTTCGTTCATTTTGTCTCTTACAGGTCCGATTTCCTTTATGACGCATTCCGCAACTTCCGATTTTAAATCGTTATAATTTTTCCCTTCAAAATGTTTTTCCGCTTCCGCGATTGAAATTCCGTTAATTCTCGAATAAATCACCAGCAAATTTGACACCCCAGGTTGTTCGTCGCAATATTTTATTCTTGCTAAACTGTCGGTCACCGCACGCTTAAACTTTCTTCTAATTGTTTGGTCGTCATCTTCGATGTAAATAACATTATTTTCGTTATTTTCCGATTTTGCCATTTTTCTTGTAGGGTCGACAAGTCCCATAATTTTTGCCCCGACTTTTGGCACGACGCCTTTTGGAAGGATGAAAGTGTCGCCATACTTTGAGTTGAATCTTGTCGCGATGTCACGGCAAATTTCGATATGTTGCATTTGGTCGACGCCGACAGGCACGACAGTCGCGTTATAGAGCAAAATATCCCCCGCCATAAGCATTGGATAAGCAAAAAGTCCCACTGACACAACCTTGTCCTTTGCTTTATGGTCTTTAAACTGCGTCATTCTACTTGCTTCACCAAAATTTGTGTTACAATTCATAATCCACGCGAGTTCGGCGTGCTCTTTTACGTGTGATTGGCAATAAATAATTGATTTTTCATGGTCAAGCCCCATAGCCAAAAATGTTGCAAACTGCTTATAAATATTATCGGTTAGTGTTTTTTTGTCGATGTCAATCGTCAAAGAGTGCAAATCTGCAACTGCAAAAATGCAACTATTATCCTTTTGCATTTCTTTCCAATTTTTCATCGCTCCCAAATAATTGCCTAAGGTCAATTTTCCAGTAGGCTTTGTCGCGCTATAAATTGTTTCCATTTTTACACTCCTTTTTTTTAATAGTTTATTCTTTATCCGTTTTCGTCTCAGTTTCAACCAAGTTTTCTTTTAAAGTGTCGTCACTAGATACTTTTTTTGTTGTTTTTTTAGCCCTTGATTTTGGCTTTTGAGCTGGTTTTTCTATTTCTTTATTTGCTGTTTCTTCAGCTTCTATAGATTTTTCGGAATCCTTTTTAACAATTTTCTTTTGTTTTGGTGTTTCAACCTCCGCAGGCACCACATATTCGTCAATTGTTATTTGAGTTTCGGGGCTATTTTCAACGCCCATTTCGATTTTTCTACTTCTCTTTTTAGGTGTTTTTTCAATCTCGCTAGGTTCAACACTTGAAATTGAAACGCCTGCATTTAACGAATTTTCCACTTGTTTTTTTGATTTTACAACGCGCTTTGGTGTGGTTTTCCCCGACCTATCACCTGACGGAAGTTCCATATTGTGCTTTTGTTCCGCCATTTGCTTTTCCCGCGAAGCGTTGAGTTCCATAACATAGCGCATATGGTTTTCTTTAAGTTCAATATTCCCCGTCACAATAACACTGATAATCGCTGCGATTGGTGGCGCAAAAAGCATACCCAAAATACCAAACATCGCCCCGCCAATAATGATTGAACTTGCAATAACAAGTGAGCTGACTTTCAATTTATTACCCGTTATGATAGGAATAAGGATGTTAAATTCAAGTGTTGTAATGATAACGGTTGCTAAAATCATATAGAGTGCTGAGTCGACGGAATTGAAAATTAAGGTAAGCAAAACCGCGGGCACCGCGCCGATATAAATACCAAAATAAGGAATAAAGTTAAAAATACCTATAATAAGGGCGTTTTCCCAGGTAAATTTGAGCCCCATAATGGAATAAGTTATTCCAAGCGACACAAACAAAATTGAAAATTCGATAAGTTTGCAAATAACATAATCAAACAAAATTTTATTAGCGTTTCTAGCCATAACGCAAAGTTCGTCTGCTCGCTCTTTTTTGAAATTGGCGTACACAAAACGACGCGTAAATTTTGTAATTTTTTCCTTGTCTTTGAGCATCAATATAGACAACAAAAGCCCCATAAGGAAGTTAAACGCGCCCGTCACAACGCTCATAGAAATGGTCATAAGGTCGCCGATATTGTCAATTGTTTGCTTTAAACTTTCAAAAAGAGTTTTGAGCAAATTTCTAATACTTGTTTGGTCGACTTCCGCCCCAAACCACCTTTGGATAAGTGCGCAAATTTCGTTTATAACATTGTTAACCATTTGCGTCCAGCCGTCACCGCCACCTGTTGTGAGTTCTTGCACAATTGCGATAATTTTTGGAATAAGTATAGCAAAAATAATGACAATAAAGCCCACCAAAATAAGCATAACAAGAGTAATAGAAATCGCCCTTTTTATCCCAAACTTAAAAGGACTATTTTTAAAAGCATTCTTTAATATAACATTTTCTGTAAAATCAACGAGTCTATGAAAAATAAAGGCAATAACTACACCAATTAGAAGTGGTGTAATACCATTCAAAAGTCCGTTTATAATTTGCGACAAATAAGGACTGACCACATTGCTCAGTGCGAGCGCCACAAAAAACGCCCAAAACATCGCAACAAAAAGCCCAAACCACTTAATTCTAAATGGACTTTGTCTTGACATCGAATAGTTACTATTAAACTCTTTTTTATCCATAGTGTTATTATATAAAATTTGTCCTTTTAAAGCAACACATTTTTGTGTCGCAAAATAGAATTTTTTTTGAAATCATAAACATTAACTGCAAATGCATCAATTAGAAACGCCAACATCTAAGTCTTTATATTTTGTCAATCATAGCGACTGTTTAAATAGACAAAGTTTAATACAAAAGACTAAATAAAAAAATCTACGAAGAAAATTCTCCGTAGTCTAAAATTTATCTTGCGAAATCTTGTTCGTCAAGCCCCATTTGATAAAGGCTGTTTACATAATCGGCGCACTTTTCTTCGCCGTAACAAACACGACCGAACTCATCTTCAAAACTATTCATTTGCTTTGGCTCTGCGTAATCTCGTTGCGCGACTGTTTGAGCAGGTTTTTGCTCAGCAATATGTTTTTTTATAATGTCCAAATTCATAACACTTTCGTCAAAAATACTAAGTCCGTTTTTATCTTTAACTATCATAAAAAATACTCCCTTTTTGTTGTATTTTTATTACGCAATTATACTAGCACAATTTAGTACATTTGTCAATAGTTATTTTAAAAACAATAAAAGATGCATCCCTAAAAGAAAATTTTGCCCCCACTCCCCCACCAAAAGAAATGTTTAAGTTTAAAAATATAAGCATAAATTTTTTATAAAAAAGGCCCAAATTTGCCAAGTAAAAAAGAGCCTTTTGTTTTAAAAACTAGTCGTTAGCCATCATTTCAGCTTTTTCTCTTTCTAGTCTTTCTTGTTCGCGTTTTTGTGCTTCTTTTTCAAGCCAATTTTTTGAAACTTCTGGATAGACTTCCTTATACTCTTTCATTCCAGTACCAGCTGGGATAAGTTTACCTATCATAATGTTTTCTTTAAGTCCAAGTAGCTTATCAACTTTACCTTTAACCGCTGCTTCCGTCAAAACTCTTGATGTTTCTTGGAATGACGCAGCAGACAAGAATGATTCTGTTGCAAGTGAAGCATTTGTGATACCAAGAAGAACTCTCTTTGCTGTTGCTGGTTTTCCGCCGTTCATTAAGATGTTCTTATTGATTTCTTCATACTCTTGAAGTTCAAGCATTGCGCCTGGCAAAAGTTCTGAATCGCCTGGGTCTTCAATTTTAACCTTTCTAAGCATTTGACGAATAATAATTTCGACGTGTTTTGCGTTGATACGGACATCTTGAAGTCTATAAACGCTCAAAACTTCTCTCAAAAGATATTCTTGAACACCACGAAGACCAATAACTCTTAAAATGTCGTTTGGATAGATTGAACCCGATGTCAATCTTTGTCCGACAGCAACACTGTCGCCAGTTTTAACAGCCAAAACAGTTTTGTTCTTAGGTGGAGTCATATATTCTACATCTCCTTCACTTGAAAGGATAGTAATCTTATATCTTTCGCCACTGTCTTCAACTTTAACTTTACCAGCTACTTCACTGATAATTGCTTCACCTTTTGGTCGCCTTGCTTCGAAAATTTCTTCGACACGAGGAAGACCTTTCGTGATATCAGCCGCAGCCGCAACACCACCAGTGTGGAATGTTCTCATTGTAAGCTGTGTACCAGGTTCACCGATACTTTGAGCAGCGATTGTACCAACCGCTTCACCAATGCTAACCATTTGGTTGCTTGCCATATTTCTGCCGTAGCATTTTGCACAAACACCGTGTTTTGCTTTACAAGTAAGAAGGGTTCTAATTTCAACTTGCGTAATTCCTGCGTTGACAATAGCCTTTGCTTGCTCTGGTAAAATCATTTCGTTTGCTTTAACAATGACTTCTTTTGTCTTAGGGTCAATAACATCATTGACTGCAACACGACCTGAAATTCTGTCCTCCAATTTTTCAACAACCGTCTTATCTTCAATAATATCACCAACGACAAGGCCTTTTGTCTTTTCGCCGAGATTTTTGAAACAGTCATCTTCAGTTACAACAACTTCTTGCGCAACATCAACAAGCCTACGAGTCAAATAACCCGAGTCAGCCGTTTTAAGAGCCGTATCAGCAAGACCTTTACGTCCACCACGAGATGACAAGAAATAGTCGATTGGAGTAAGACCTGTTCTAAAACAAGATTTAACAGGAATGTCAATTTTAATAGCCGATGTACTTGCGATAATTCCACGCATTCCGCAAAGCTGGTTAACGTGAGAAGGGTTACCACGAGCGCCCGATGAAATCATCATTTTAACAGGGTTAAGCGCGTCAAAACTATTTAAAACTGCGTCTTTAACTTTTTCAGTTGTTTCATTCCAAATTGTAATGTTTTTGTTAATTTTTTCGTCAAACGAAATAAGTCCGCGTCTAAACGCCTTTTCGTTCTCAAGAACTTTTGCATCCGCTTCGGCAATGAGTTGAGCCTTTTCTTGTGGTTCTCTCATATCGTAAACATTAACCGTAATAGCGCCGATTGTGGAATATTTGTATCCAAGTTCCTTGATTTTGTCAAGCATAATAACAGTTGGAGTTGGACCGAGTTTATTATATGTGTTAGCAACAACTTGCCCCAAAACTTTCTTAGAAACTGCCCCTTCGACTTCGTATCTAAGAGCATTTTCTCTCTTTGACCTATCAATAAAGCCAATATTTTGTGGAATGCAATGGTTGAACAAAATTCTACCAACAGTTGTCTCTACTTTTCCAGTAATTTTTTCACCGTTAAAGTCAACGGTACGTCTAACGATAATCTTGCTTTGAAGTTCAAGATTCTTCGTTTGATACGCCATAATTGCTTCATCTTCGTCTTTGTAGGCACTTCCCGCATTCAAAGCGTTTGGCTTGTCGACAGTCAAGTAGTAACATCCAAGAACAATATCTTGTTGTGGTGTCATAACAGGTTGTCCGTCGGCTGGTTTTAAGACGTTGTTGCTTGCAAGCATAATCATACGCGCTTCCGCTCTCGCTTCAAGTGAAAGTGGAACGTGAATAGGCATTTGGTCGCCGTCGAAGTCAGCGTTGAAGCCCACACAAACAAGTGGGTGAAGTTTAATCGCTCTTCCCTCACAAAGGACAGGTTCAAACGCTTGGATACCAAGTCTGTGAAGTGTAGGAGCACGGTTCAAAAGAACAGGGTGGTCTTTAATAACTTCGTCCAAAACGTCCCAAACGATAGGTTTTTCTCTTTCAATAATTCTCTTTGCAGTCTTAATGTTATGAGTGTCGTTCATTTCGACAAGTCTGTGCATAATGAAAGGTTTGAAAAGTTCAAGAGCCATTTCTTTTGGTAGACCGCATTGATAAATTTTAAGTTCAGGCCCAACGACAATAACCGAACGGCCTGAGTAGTCGACTCTTTTTCCTAGCAAGTTTTGACGGAAACGCCCTTGTTTTCCGCGGAGCATTGCTGTCAAAGACTTCAAATCTCTTTGTTTTGGTCCTTGAATAGCCTTGCCACGTTTTCCGTTTTCAATAAGCGCGTCAACTGCTTCTTGGAGCATTCTCTTTTCGTTACGGATAATAACATCAGGAGCGCCAAGTTCGATAAGCTTTTTAAGACGGTTATTTCTATTGATAACTCTTCTATATAGGTCGTTTAAGTCACTTGTGGCAAATCTTCCGCCGTCAAGTTGGACCATAGGTCTAAGGTCAGGTGGAATAACTGGAATAACATCCATAATCATCCATTCTGGCTTATTTCCGCTCTTTAAGAAGTCGTCAACGATTTCAAGGTGTTTAACAGCCTTTAATTTCTTTTGACCTTTTGCAGTCTTAATAACTTCTCTAAGTTCCTTATATTCCTTTTCAAGGTCGATTTGGGATAGCAAAGTCTTAATTGCCTCAGCACCCATTCCCGCCTTAAAGGAGTCTTGACCATATTCGTCAAGCGCATCACGATATTCTTTATCTGTAATGACTTGTTTATAAACAAATGGTGTCTTTTTAGGGTCGATAACGATGTAGTTGACATAATAAAGCACTTGTTCTAGCGCTTTTGGCGAGATGTCAAGAATGGTTCCGATACGAGATGGAGTTCCCCTAAAAAACCATATGTGACTAACTGGGGTAGCAAGTTCAATGTGCCCCATTCTTTCACGCCTAACTGTCGAATGTGTAACTTCAACACCACACTTATCGCACACGACGCCTTTATACCTGATTCTCTTGTACTTTCCGCAAGAACATTCCCAATTCTTCCTTGGCCCGAAAATCCTTTCGCAAAAAAGGCCGTCTCTCTCTGGCTTCAAGGTACGATAGTTGATTGTCTCTGGCTTGGTAACTTCCCCATAACTCCACGACCTAATTTTTTCTGGCGAAGCGATACCAATTCTCATAGAATCAAAATTGTTTAGTTCAAACATAAAATTCTCCTTATTTTGCTTTTTCTATTGATTTAAAAGTACATTTGGAGACCTTTTTGCGAAAAAAAACATATATTTTTTACAAAAAAGTCGTCCAAAAGTTAAAATTTTTTATTTGTTTTTAATAGAAAAACTTATTCCAAATCATCAAACAATGATTCTTCATCAAAGTCGTCAAACATATCGCTGTCGCTAGTCGACGTAGACGCATCTTGTTCGGAAATAATATCCGAAGATGTGACTTCGTTATCAAGACCAAGTTCAATGTCTTGAGTTGGCTCTTTTTGTTTTGTGACAAATGGAGCTGGTTCATTTTCGTCATTTGTGAGTTCGCTAATTGAGACTTCCTTGTTTTCTTCGGTCAAAATCTTAATATCAAGTCCCAAACTTTGGAATTCTTTTATCATAACCTTGAAACTTTCTGGAATTCCTGGGTCGGCGATTGGGAACCCTTTAACAATTGCTTCATAAGCCTTGTTTCTTCCCACAACATCGTCACTCTTAACAGTGAGCATTTCTTGAAGAAGGTGAGAAACACCATACGCTTCAAGCGCCCAAACTTCCATTTCACCAAATCTTTGTCCACCAAACATCGCTTTTCCGCCCAAAGGTTGTTGTGTAACAAGTGAGTAAGGTCCTGTTGACCTTGCGTGCATCTTACTGTCAACCATGTGGTCAAGTTTAAGCATATACATTGTTCCAACGGTAACTCTATTTTCAAATGGTTCGCCTGTACGGCCATCGTACAAGACCATTTTCCCGTCTTCACTCATATTGTTATCTTTCATGAGTTGGAAAATCTCTTGTTCCTTGATGCAGTCAAAGACAGGAATTGCAACTTTCCAATCAAGTACTTTTGCGACTTTCCCGAGCAAAACTTCCAAAACCTGTCCTACGTTCATACGGCTTGGAATACCAAGTGGGTTTAAAACGACATCAACTGGCGTGCCGTCCTCCATATAAGGAAGGTCAGCAAGTGGAAGAACACGGGATACAACACCTTTGTTTCCGTGACGTCCAGACATTTTGTCTCCAACGGACAATTTTCTCTTTTGCGCGACATAAACTTTAACCATTGTGTTAACGCCAGGTTCAAGTTCGTCCTTATTCTTTCTTGTAAAGACTTGAACATCAACAACAATTCCACCACGCCCGTGTTGGACACGAAGAGATGTATCTCTTACTTCTCTTGCCTTTTCGCCGAAAATTGCACGAAGGAGTCTTTCTTCTGGGGTAAGTTCAGTCTCGCCCTTTGGAGTAACTTTTCCAACCAAAATGTCGCCCGTTCTAACTTCCGCCCCGATTCTAACGATTCCGTTTTCGTCAAGGTTCTTCAAAGCGTCTTCACCAAGGTTTGGAATATCTCTTGTAATTTCTTCATCACCAAGTTTTGTGCTACGCGCCTTGCTTTCTTCGACCTTTAAAGTGATAGATGTATAAATATCTTCCCTAACAAGTCTTTCAGAAATCAAAATAGCGTCTTCGTAGTTATACCCTTCCCAGTTCATATATGCAACGGTCATATTCTTGCCAAGTGCAAGTTCGCCGTTTTTGGTTGAGAAACCATCCGCCAAAGTGTCACCCACTTCAACTCTTTGGTTTTTAATAACCGCTGGTTTTTGGTTAATACAAGTATCTTGGTTAGTTTTTGCATATTTAACAAGTTGATAAACATCGGTTTCGCCGTCGTCGTTCTTGACTCTAATTTCAGTGCCCGAAACAAAACTGACAAAACCCGCTTTCTTACAAAGAATCATAGCGCCCGAGTCAACAGCAATCTTGTGTTCCATACCCGTTGCGACAATAGGTGCTTCAGTTGTCAAAAGTGGAACCGCTTGACGTTGCATGTTCGACGCCATAAGAGCACGAGCCGTATCGTCGTTTGCAAGGAAAGGAACAAGTGCCGTAGCAGCGGAAACAAGTTGTCTTGGCGAAACATCGACATAATCGACTTCGCTTGCTGGAACTTCGATAACACTTTCCTTCTTTCTAACAACCACACGTGGGTTGACAAATTTTCCATCCTCAGTTAAAGGTTCGGTCGCTTGCGCTACACAGCAATTTTCTTCTTCGTCCGCCATAAGGTAGACAACTTCGTTAGTTACAACACCAGTTTTCTTGTCGACGACTTTAAGTGGTGACAAAATAAAGCCATATTCATTAACTTTTGCGTAGCAAGCAAGAGAGTTAATAAGACCAATACCTTGACCTTCAGGAGTTTCAATAACACAAATTCTTCCGTAATGCGAATAGTGAATATCACGGACATCTGCGGTTGCTCTTTCTTTTTTAACACCGCCAGGACCGACAGCGGAGATTTTTCTCTTTTGAGTAAGTTCACTAATAGGGTTAACTTGGTCCATAAGTTGCGACAATTGCGACGATGCCAAGAAATCTTTGAGCGCCTTATTTATAGGTCTAGCATTGATAACGCTTGCTGGATTAACCGTCGACAAGTCTTGCGCTTGGAGAGTTTCTCTTATAACACCCGCTAACTTATTAACACCACTTCTAAACGCACTCGCCATAAGTTCGCCAACGGTAGCGATTCTACGGTTTGCCAAGTGGTCGATATTGTCAATTTCGCCAATTCCATCATTCAAATCCAAATGATAACTTATGGTCGCAAAAATATCATCCATTGTAAGTTGGAAATTCATAAGTTCTTTTGCGTGGAATCTAATTGCTTCCAGCTTTTCTTCGTCAGTTTTGCACTCTGCAAGGAGTTTTTTAAGAGTTGGATAGTGGACTTTTTCCAAAATTCCGAGTTCTTGTTCGTCGCATGGGAAAACAGCCGACAAATCAACTCTGTTATTTCCAACAACTTTATGTGGAACAAACTTTTCGCCGTCCATTTTAAATTCGCCACGCAAAGTTTTCGCTCTAAGCCAAACTTCGTTTATTCCTGCATTTTGGATTTCTTTTGCGATTTCTCTTCCGATAATTTCGCCGTCTTTAACAACAACTTTGTTTCCAATTTTGATGTCTCCATAAGCAGTTTGTCCAGTGATACGAGTTGCGATAGAAAGTTTTTTGTTAAGTTTATATCTTCCAACTCTCGCCAAGTTGTAATATTGGTGAGTGAAGAAAAGTGAATTTATATAATTATATGTTGCTTCCGCGCTTGGGACTTCGCTTGGACGCATTTTTTTAGATAACTCAATAAGAGCCGACTCTTGTGTGTCTTGTGGCTCTTTATCAAGAGTATTCATAATAAGTGGATTGTTGCCGAAAATATCAGCAATTTGCTTTGAAGTGTATCCAAAACATTTAAGAAAAACGCCAAGAGTAACTTTGCTACTTCTATCAACGACGACCTTTAAAATGTCGTTTGCGTTTTGTTCGATTTCAATCCAAGTTCCACGAGTAGGAATGATTGTGCCGTTGAAAAGCCATTTACCAGTCTTATCTTGCTCTTTTGCAAAATAGGCGCTTGGACTTCTCACGATTTGACTGACGACAACCCTTTCAATTCCATTAAAGATAAACGAGCCTTCTTCTGTCATAAGTGGCACGTCTCCAAGGAATACTTCTTGTTCGACAACTTCGCCGTCTTCCTTCCTAACAAGTCTAACTTTTGCTCTTAAAGCAACAGAGTATGTGATCCCCTTTCTCTTGCATTCAAGTTTGCTATACTTGCTCGTTGGGTCCAAGGTGTAGTCAACGAAATAAATCTCCGCCTTCCCCGAGTAATCTACAATTGGAGAAAATTCTTCCAAAATCTCTGCTATGCCATGTTCCAAAAAGTCCTTATAGGCGTCCTTTTGGATAGCGATAAGATAAGGCATATCAATAGGTTCGTTAATTTTGGAAAAATTATATCTTTCGACTTTTCCATACATTGTTTTTTTGAACTGTGGCTTAGATTGTCCCATTTTCACTCCTTAACCGATATATGTGTTTTCATATGTTGTTGCAAAAAAAATAGATATTATGTCAATTTATTTAAAAATTTGATACTTTTAACATAATTTTCATAAAATCTATTTTAATTTCATCATTTACTCCCCCACCAAACACCAAATAGCGCATTGTAACAGCATAATGTAACTTAGAGTTTAGCACAACGAAAAAAATCCGTCAATAGTTTTTTCACAATTTCCTTAAAATTTCTTGACAAATTTCAAAAATTTAGTTAGATTATATGCTAAATTTTACTTTTCGCTCAAAAATTCACCCCTTTTTACCCTAAAATTTCTCTCTTTTAACCAAAAATCTTCCCCAACCTTGTAACAAACACTTGTTTTTTCAAAAAAATTGCTCAAAAGTTAAAACCATTTTTTTATTTTTAATAAAATAAATTGTTTATCAACACTTACTAAGTATGTTTTCTCTCAAAGTCCCTTGCCTTTTCCAAAAGTTTTCCACATTCTCTCTATTTGTTGACAACTTCCCCACCTCATAAAAAAGATACTGACCTACCCTTTATATTTTTAGAATATTTTAATGAGAGCGGTCAAGCAAATACTTACTTTTTAGTAAGTATTTTTATTTATTCTCTTTGGTAAACTAAAAATAAGGAGAGAGACTTATGAAATCAACCACGGCGGTTTCATTGCGCATAAACAAATTACTAACAAAACACAATATGACGCGATACAAATTATGTCGTAAAATTGCGATGTCTGAAGTTACTCTCAAACACATTTTGGATGGTGAATATAAAAGCATAAGATTTGACACATTAGTTTTGATAGCTGACGGATTTGATATGACGATTCAAGAATTTTTAGATGATGATTTGTTTAAAAGAGACAATTTAGATATAGAGTGAAAAAGTCGAGATTTTAAGTCCCGACTTTTTTATTAAAATCCAGAATAGGTTTTGCCATATTAAACCAACTTTTATTTAAGGATAGAACCTTTACTCTAAACTTTTTAAAAGCAAAATATTAAGCCTAATTTCCCCTTAAAACTGCGATATAATTTTACAAATTTCACTAATACATTCGTCAGAATCGTTATTTTGGACGACAAAATCGCAAAATTGCTTGCTTTTTCGCTCTTTATTTGCATTTTTAAGTTTTCTATCTAAAATTTCTTCCTTTTCGTGCCTTTTAGTGAGCCTTTCTTTTAATTTGTCGTCATCCGCGTCAATAAAGATTATTACAACCTTTTTGTCTACAAAAAACTCCAAATTTTTTATGTTTTTTATTGAAATTGGGTCGATTATAGTTAGACACGCGTTCGCGCAACTAAGCGCGCTATCAAAATCCACCATTTTTCGCCCGTAATAGTCACCACAAAAAAGGCTATATTCCGCCATTTCGCCATTTTTAACAAAATTTAAAAAATCATTTTTTGTAACAAAATTATAGTCGCTACTTGTTTCTTCCTTTCGCCTATCACGAGTCGTGTAAGCGGTCACAAATTTTAAGCCCATTTTTTCCGCCACCGCTTTTGCGACTTTGCTTTTTCCAACCCCACCAGGTCCACACAAAACAAAAATCTTCTTTTCCATATTTTCTAACAAAAAAGACTAAAAGTATTAACTTAAAGTCTTTTCCCCTTTCGCCTTTTATATTAAACTCTTGCCATTTTTTTGTATTTTAAAAACTTCCTTAATGCCTAGGCTATTTTTTTACCCGTTTCAAAACTATTTTTAAATAAAGTGGTCAAAAAATTATTTACAATTTCCGCCACAAGTGCAAGGCTTGCCTTCTTGACACCCGCAAGTGCAATTTGGGCCACAAGTACATTTTTTTGAGTGGTCATCACAATCACATTCGTCACTCTCTTGGTACTCGCA
>CALBHW010000040.1 GCA_937893125.1 uncultured Clostridia bacterium | reverse complement strand
ACTCCGTTAATTTCGCCAAGTGAAATAAAGAATTTGACATTAGGCACAAAGTCAATGTAATAATTGCCCGCTTTGAAGTCGCCGTTATCATTTAAGGCTAAACTTCCCACCAAAATACTATATTCTCCCGCATCTTCGCCAGCCGTCCTTGCAAGTCCCCCCGTAAAGGTAGGAATTTCTCCATTGACAGCGTTTTCATAACTAAATGTCAAATCTGGGTCAATTGCGTTTAATTTCTTTGATTGATTTTCGTTAGGCGTAACTACTAGCCCGCGCTTTTTAATTTCAAATTTTTTTGATGTGTCTACTTGGACAATATAATTACTCGCTAAAAATGTCCCGTCGTCAAGAAGTCCGCCCGAACGGATGAAAAAGTTGTATCTCCCGACATTTTCGTCTTCTAACCCACTAGAAACATTTACTCTCCCTAAAACGATGTCACTATTTGGCGTTTCCCCCGTCGCAACATTTCTAAATTCATAATTATATTTTGCTGGGTTATTATCACCATATGTTTTTGACAATGTAGTTGGAACAACAGTAATTATTCTTTTATTTATAGTAAATTTGACATTTTCAACAAAATTTATGTCATAATTTGACCTTTTAAAGTTACTTGAACTCGTCCCCACGATATCAAAATTTCCACGCAAAATGTTGTACTCGCCCGCATTCTCGCCCGCTTCACGAGTCAATCTATATCGTGTAGAAAAGTCGTCCTCACCCGCCACAAAGCCCGAAATTTGTTGCGTAAAAGTTGGGTCCTTTTCACCATATGTTTTTGATGTCGGATTAGGTGTAATCGTTAAAGTTTTTGGGGTAATAGTAAGCGCGCAACTATCTACAACATTTTTAAAAATATATCCCGACAATCTAACAAATACATTGTATCCCGCAACAGAACCGTTCTCGACTAAAACATCCTTGATGTTAAGAGTTTGTGCCCAATTTGTCCTATCTAGACTATATTCTACTAAAAATGTTCCACTTGTTGAAATATTCACTTCTGGAAGATGTGTTTGACCGTCATATTCCACGGTTGTATCACTTAAAGTATAATCAATTTTTTCTTTCGCGACCGTTGACACAATCATTGGAAGAATAGTTCCATAAAAGCCGTCCTTGTTTGTGTCTCCATATTCTTGCCAATTGTCATTTGGCGCGAAAGTTGTAAAGGTCGGAAGAGAGATTTCGCCATTAGAATTATTATTTATAATGAGCGAAGTCCCGTTAAGTTGTTTCATAAAAACAACAAAATATTTGTAGTCTGATGATTTGTCAAGAACGATCTCTTCTCCAACATCTATCGCGTAATAACCCGTTTGTTGCGCCACAAACTGATAGGAATTATCAAGTAAATTCTTGACTTTAATGGCGGAATCGAATCTATTTTTTAACCCCGTTTCCATATCAGCAAAATCACTTTCCGAAAGCGTCGCGACAGAAATTTCGTAGGTACTTGGCGCGTTGTTTAGCCCTTCTTCGACATTATTCACAGCAACAGTTGGAATCTTTATTTGGTCGATGATCTGCTTTATGTCGCTTGTAATTCTAAAAATGTTTGCAAAATATGTCGCTTGACTAATAGTTTTTGAACTAGTTGAAATTGACATCGTTGGTCCACTTGAAGAAAAAGTTGTGGAAAATTCGACAAATCTATCTTGATAGTCAGAACCAAATGTGGACGAATAAACATTTTTATTAACGACCCTTTCTCCAACACGAACAAACCCGTTGACTTGATTTTCTACATTAACATCATCATACATTATATAGAAATATCCTTCATTTCCGCTACTTGTTCCGTATGAATTTTGAGCGATGTACGCTCCTTTATGACTGGAATATGTAAAATTGTCATCCCAACCAACAAGCGCGACTAAGTGGTTAACTTCCACTTTTTCGCCATACAAAACCTTATAATTTGACACAAAATCGCTGATGTTTACGGAAGATGTAACTGCACCATATGTGTAAATGTGCTTTTTAATTGAATTCCTCAGTTCCAAAATCTTAGAATCTGTTTCATTTTTTTCTACATTATTTTTATTGTCAATTCTTTTTATGTCGTAGCGAGAAGGAAAAGAAAAACTTTCAAGCGCAGTGTAATTTGATATTTTCTTTTCTGCCCCACTTAAAGTGTCTTTATAGGTCGAAAATAATAGGTCATTATTGCCCCAATTTAGCGTCTTTTCCCAAGATTGTTCATCAACTGGTCCATTTTCGCTTGAATAATATTCGTACGCAAGCGAAAAATAACCGCTTCCAAGAGTTGACAAACCGCGTGAAAAATAGGCGTAATATGCAATGTCTACTTCAGAAAAATTTAGTTGCGTCGCTCTGTAGTCAACAAGACCGCTTTTGTAAAGAGAACTTTCAAGCGCAGTGTTGCTTGCAAAAGCCCAGCAAAGGTCGGTCGATTTTTGATCTCCCACATTTGGGACAAATCCCGCAGTTTCACCTTCATAACCGTCATAAGAATACAAAGAATACTTCGAAGGAATAGTCTCCGAAGCTAAAGGTGAAATATCATATGTACTTTTGCCAAAAGCAGTGTCAAAAACCAGTGGCGAAAAACAAAACAGCGTTAAAAAAACACTTATTAAGACAAATATCGGTTTTTTCGTAATTAAATGTCTCAATTTTTTCTCCTTGTAAAAACAATTTGCGAACTATTTGTATATGCATTTTAAAATCGTTTGCTTTTAGATAAAACTAATCTCGTCCTATAAAAGCATTCAAATGCTAAATTTAAAATAGTCTTGCAAACTTACTATTAAAAACACTAGTATTATTACTAACATATTAAGTATAAATATATATCCCATATAAGTCAAACAATTTGACCTTTTTGTATGCTCAATTTAAGTTGGAAATTTTAGTTAAATTTCCACGCCATACAGAATAAAACCCCAAAATAAGTTTTGGGGTAAGTCTAATTTTTTTTAACAACTACAATACAATAAAAAAAATATTTAAAAGATTTTTTCATTTAAAAAGTTTTTAAAAAAATTTTATATTCTTTAAAATTACATATCGCATAAGTCTTTATATTTTATAAGCCTAATTCTATTAGCCCTATCGTTTTCTTCGAGTTTAAGCTTAATGTATTTTATAGTTTCTTTTAGGTCAGGAATCATAATAAATTCAAGCGCGTTAACCCGCCTTTTTGTACGTTCTATTTCAGTCGCAAGCATCTGACAAGACTTTTCAGTCGTTGCAAGTTTGCATAGTACTGGCACAATATTCTGTATTTTTAGGGCTAAAATGTCGAGTTGTGGGTTTGTGTCGACAAAAGAATATGGTAATTCAATTTTTTCTTTCACATCAAAAGCCTCGTCTGGCAACACCAAATTCATTTTTGAAATTGTGTCAAAATGAAAAGTCGATTTCGTAGCAATAAAAAGGTTATTTAAGTCGTTTTCACACATATAACACTTGGCGAGTAGAAATTGGTCAAAAATATCTTTTAAAGACTCTTCTACTTGCTTTCTAAGACTATAATTTTTCTTAATAAGGCCAGTATAAAGTCGCACCATTTGGTCGTTTTTGTCTTTTAACATCTTATGTCCTTTAACCGCGACCGCGAGTTTTCTTGTAAGATTTTTTAGTTCCACACGCGTTGGATTAACTTTCATTAAACTCATTTTCTACCCCCTTTTTTGTTTTTTCAAAATAATTGCATTTAAGCTTATAATATTCTTTTCTTTTTAAATTTTCACAGTAAAAAGTAAAAATATCAGCCAAATAGTGTGTTTTTCAAAAGAATTCACATCAAAAACACACTACTCTTTCATATACTTTTCAATGTATTGCTCTTTTACTCTTTTAAGTTCACTTCTTGGAAGCATTGAAAGTAGTTGCCAACCAAGATTTAGCGTTTCTTCTATACTTCTATTTGTTGTAAAGCCTTGACCAACATATTGATTTTCAAATCTTTCCGCAAATTGCGCAAAAATCTTGTCGTCTTCACTTATTGCGTTTTCACCTAAAATTGAAGCGAGTTCTTTTGCGTCTTTCCCGCGTGCGTAGGCGGAAAATAATTGGTTCATAAGGTCGGAATGGTCTTCTCGAGTTTTATTTACACCTATTCCCTTATCTTTAAGCCTTGAAAGCGAAGGCAAAACATCAATAGGTGGAGTAACTCCGCGCTTGTAAAGTTCTCGAGACAAAATAATTTGTCCTTCCGTGATATATCCAGTCAAATCTGGAATTGGGTGCGTTTTGTCGTCTTCTGGCATTGTAAGAATTGGTATTTGGGTTATTGAGCCTTTTTTACCTTTAATTCTTCCCGCCCTTTCATACAAACTTGCAAGGTCAGTATACATATATCCTGGGTATCCGCGACGACCTGGGACTTCTTTTTTCGCGGACGAAATTTCACGCAATGCTTCAGCGTAACTTGTCATATCGGTCATAATAACAAGAACATTCATATCTAGGTCAAACGACAAATATTCCGCACAAGTAAGCGCCATTTTTGGAGTCGCAATTCTTTCGATTGCAGGGTCGTTTGCGAGATTTATAAACATAACACTACGCTCAATTGCGCCTGTTTTTCTAAATGAATCGACAAAATATTGC
This sequence comes from uncultured Clostridia bacterium, assembly GCA_937893125.1. GTDB lineage: Bacteria > Bacillota > Clostridia > Christensenellales > UBA1242 > UBA7862. The sequence goes on along the minus strand of CALBHW010000040.1, from coordinate 4,879 downwards.
GCTTCTTCGTAAGTAATCCCCATACAGCAAAAAACAACCGCAAATTTTTCGTCATTCCCCAAAACTTTCGCCTGGGACGCAATTTGAGTGGCAAGCATAGAATGTGGGAGCCCACTCATTGAAAAAATAGGCAGTTTTTGACCGCGAACAAGAGTATTTAGCCCGTCAATTGCGGAAATTCCCGTTTGAATAAACTCATTTGGATAGGCGCGTGCAAAAGGATTTATAGGTTGCCCGTTTACATCAAGTGATTTTGTACCGATAATTTCTGCACCGTCATCTTTTGGGCGCCCTAGTCCATCAAAAACACGTCCCAACATATCTGGAGAGACTTTTAAGTTTAAACTGTGCCCCAAGAAACGCACTTTTGATGACGAAGGTTGCAAGCCGTGCGACGATTCAAAAAGTTGAACAAGTGCAGTGTCATTTTCAACTTCAAGTACTTTCCCGCGTCTAATTTCACCATTTTTGGAAACAATTTCTACAAGTTCGTCGTACTTCACACCTTCCAAGTGGTCGCAAAGCATAAGTGGCCCCACAATTTCTTTAATTGTTTTATACTCCTTCATCTTCTTCCCCCTGAGACTTCAAAGCGTCTATTTCGCTGTCAATTTGCATAATTATTTCGTCAAATTGCTTTAACTTGTTTTCTTCTATATATTTTGCACGAGCAATTTTCTCTTTTGCGCGAAGTTTAAGCAAATCTTTTATATTAACACCGTGAAAAAGTGCGTCCTTGCAACTGGTATAATATGCAAAAATTGTTTTTAACATTTGATTTTGCTTAGAAATCGAAGTGTATGTGTCAAGGTCGTTAAATGCATTTTGGTGCAAAAAGTCTTCCCGAATCATTTTCGCGGTCTCAAGTGTCAGTCTATCTTCATAAGAAAGCGCATCCGCCCCAACTAGGCGCACGATTTCGTCAAGTTTATTTTCGTCTTGCAAAATTGTCGACACAAAAAGTCGATATTTGTTGAAGTTATCGTCAACATTATCTTTATACCAATTTTCAAGCCTATCAGTGTAAAGCGAATAACTTGTCAACCAGTCAATAGCTGGAAAATGCCTTTTGTAGGCAAGACTTGCGCTAAGCCCCCAAAAAACTTTAACAATTCTAAGAGTCGCTTGTGAAACAGGTTCTGACAAATCGCCACCTGCAGGGCTAACGGCGCCAATAGCCGTAATTGAGCCTTTTTTGCCGTTCAAAGTCGACACAAGTCCCGCCCTTTCATAAAATTCGGCAAGTCTACTTGACAAATATGCTGGATAGCCCTCTTCACCTGGCATCTCTTCAAGACGACCGCTCATTTCCCTAAGCGCTTCCGCCCAGCGCGACGTGGAATCTGCCATAATTGCGACATTATAGCCCATGTCTCTAAAATATTCGGCGATTGTTATCCCCGTATAAATGGACGCTTCACGCGCCGAAACAGGCATATCCGATGTGTTTGCAATTAAAACAGTTCTCTTCATAAGCGGTTGTTTAGTTTTTGGGTCAATCAAAGTTGGAAATTCGTTTAAAACATCCGTCATCTCATTTCCGCGTTCACCACAACCAATGTATACAATAATGTCCGCATTCGCCCACTTCGCGAGTTGGTGCTGAACAACAGTTTTTCCGCTTCCAAAAGGTCCAGGGACAGCACAAACGCCACCAAGGGCTAGCGGAAAGAGCGTGTCAATAACTCTTTGCCCCGTTATGAGCGGTTCGGTTGGAAGGATTTTATTTTTATAAGGTCTTGGCCTTCTGACTGGCCATTTTTGCAACATACAGATATTAGTTGTTTTTGAGCCATTTTTTACAACCGCAACTGTATCAGTAATAGTAAAATCGCCTTCTTTTATATCAACAATTTTGCCTTGAATGCCAAAAGGAACAAGAATACTATGGCGAACAGATACGGTTTCATCAACATAGCCCAAAATATCTCCCGCGGTCACATTGTCGCCCACCTTGGCAATAGGATAAAAATGCCAAAATTTTTCCCTATCAAGGCTATTAACTTTTACTCCGCGCGCAATATAGTCGCCGTATTTTTCAGCGATTTTGTCAAGCGGTCTACCAATTCCATCAAAAATACCTTCGATAAGTCCTGGGGCAAGTTCCATCGACAACATTTCATTAGTTCCGACAACCTTTTCACCTACCATAAGCCCACTCGTTTCTTCGTAAACCTGAATTGACGCCTTGTCCCCGCGAAGTTCAATAATTTCGCCGACAAGATGCTTGTCGCCAATATTGACGACTTCAAACATTTTACATTCAGCCATATTAGTGGCTTCTATAAGTGGTCCTGAAATTTTTACAATTTTTCCTTCCATACTTGTTCCTTTTTTATAGCAAAAATATTTTGCTTAAATTGTACTAAATTTTAAAATAAACACAGGTCTCTTCTATCGACCCTTTTTAGACATTTAGGTCATCAAGCGCCAAATCAACGCCAAGAGTCTTTTTGACTTCTTGCTTAATTTTGTCCGTTGCATAATTATCGTTTTCACGAACGGGCAAAATTGTAACAATCGGATAAGGCTTATTTTTTGTATCTTCTATAATGTCAGAAACATATCTTGCATAATCACTTGTGATAAAAATTTGGTTAAAATTTGCTAGGAGTCGCCCAAGCACCGCGCGTGTATCTTTTTCACCATTTGGCGAAAAGATTTCCCCACCAGCAAGCGAAAAAATAAGCATTTTATCTTTATCTCCAATAACTGCAAAATTATCTTTTGCCATAACTTACCCCCAAAATTTTATTATCAAAATCACATTTCACGCCATTTTTTTTAAGACTAAGCACCATTTTAATATTTTTAAGTTGCGCAAGACAAGAAAAACAATAGTCCAAAAAGGGCGCAATGGTGTCCGTATCTTTTGCAAACGGTTTAATAGATAAAAGCGGAAGCTCATTTGACAATTTATCAATTAACGAAAAAGCCTTTTGCTTGTTTTTAATAAACGCAATTTGGGCGATTTGTCTAGTTAGCCCCGACAACTCAAATAAAACAGTTTCATCTCTTTTTAAAATTTTGTCTAGTAGTTTGTCATTCAAGTTTCCAACTACAACCCTGTTTTTTTGAAAATCATCTTCTTTTTCGCACCTTAAAATAATGCAAACATTTTGCAAATCCAATATGTCAAATAAAAGAGTTTTCATTATTTGACTTTTCATTTTTGATTTTAAAGTTTCATATTTTTTTTGCTTATAATACAAATCAATTTGCGCTAAGCTAAGGTCTTTTGGCATACCTTTGTAGGCTTCAATCACTTCTTTACTAATGCCCCTTGATATGCCCGTTTTAACAAACTCGCACAAATCTTTACTGTCCGTTTTCCCAGAAAGCAGTGTGCCGTGCAAATTCTTCCCCGCTTTCACAAGGCGACAAATTACCCCTAAATTTTCATAATCTTGTGCCAAAAGAAAAAAATCAATAATTTCATTTATTGGAGAGTTGTGCTTTATAAAATCAAACAACTCTTGTTTTTTTGCGTCTAAAAATTTATCTACATCGCACTCTTCGCCCGCAAAAGTGGTAGTCGACAAAACGAGTTCCAAGCAACTTTCATAGTCTTTTGCATTTATAAGTTGGTCATAAAACGCACGACTAAAAAGTTCTCTTGATTTTGCGCTCGCTACACCGTTTGAGTAATAAATCATTTTCTCTCCTTTTAATAAAATTTTGTTAAGCACTTTTCAAAAAATCATATCAGTTTGAAATAAACGATTTTCAGTTATCCAAATAAAATGTCGTTGTATCTTTTTGAATTTTCGTCGTATTTTTGTGAAACAAGTTCATTTAAAGTATAATTTTTGTCGCAAATTTTGCCTTCAAAAATTACCCCCTGCTCCGTCCCTTTTTCAATTTTAAGCTTTTTGTCTTTGACTGCTTTTAAACTTTTTACGTCGGACAAATTGACATTTTTAAAGTCAATTTTCATCGTGTCATCGTCGTCCGCAAACTTGACAAGATTCGTGAGTAACTTCAAAGCACTTTCTTTATCTAAATTATATAATAGGTCGCACGCCTTTAATTTTGCATCACAAACGACATCTTGCTTTGCTTTCAGTTCAATTTTTTTACAATCAAGATTTGATAATATTTTATAATTTTCTTTTATTGCCTTGCCTTCCAAAGTCGCCCTTTTTATCGTTTCTCTTTTGTCCTGCTCTATTTTTTTGGCGTTTTCCTTTTGAAGCGCGTTGCATTCATTTTTATTTGCGCTCTCAATTTCTTTTGCCTTCAGTTTTGCGTCCGACAAAATTTTTTCAACTATTCTCTCCGCTGGCATATTTTACACCTTTAGGCTAGAAGAAGAAGTGAAATAACAAGCGACAAAATAGCGTAAGTTTCAATCATCGCTGGGAAAAGAATTAGTTTTCCTGAAAGTTGCTCTTTTTTAGCCACCGCATAAATACAACTAACTGATGATTTCCCTTGGAAAATAGCGCTTATAAAGCCATTTACTGTAAGTGGAAGGCTTGCAAGAAGAAGTGCGAGTCCGCTGTAAATGCTCATTTCAGGTGTGAGACTCCCAGACGCAACGATCGCATAGACAAACCCGTAAATACCTTGCGTTGCAGGAAGAACAACAAGTACCAGCACCTTACTAAATCTTTTTGGTTCTTCCCCCAAAACGCCCGCAGCTGCCTGCCCCGTTTTGTTTAACGCCATAGCAGACCCCATTCCGCAGAAAAGCACACACAGCGCAATTCCAAATAAACCTATAACATAACCCCAATTCATAATTTTACCTCCTTTGATTTTTTGAATTAGTTTTTAAACGATTGATTTTTATAAAAAAAACTTATTTTTTTACTTTTTTATCTGTTTTTTAGTTGTTTTTTAGTTGTTTTTTAGTTGTTTTTTAGTTGTTTTTTAG
>CALBHW010000039.1 GCA_937893125.1 uncultured Clostridia bacterium | reverse complement strand
AAATTGGAAGTGCAAAGTGAGCGCTTTGCAAGTGCGTTAGCACAAATTTTGAACTTGTTTCAAAATTTACTTCCTATAATTTATATTTTATTACAAAAACAACTTAAACGTAATTTATTATTATTTTTCGTCGTCAAAATTGATTTTTTCTTCAATTATGTATTCTGGGCGGTGGCGGGATTCAATGAAAGTTTGCGCAAGATAAATACCATGTACGCCAAGAACTAAAGTAATAGTTCCCGTCAAAAATGTGCCGACTGGAATGAGCCAAAGGCTTGCAGGAAGAAGATTTAAGATGGATAAAACAGTGAATGCAATGTCTAAAAGGAAAGTCGTAATAAACATGGCAAACGAAATGTAAAAACCAAGGTAAAGTGGCTTTGTTGTTGTGTTGGTCATTGATAGTGATGCTGTGTCAATCATTTTTGCTAGAGTATACTTTGTTTTACCAAAATCGCGAGGGCTTCTATCTGCATACAAAGTTTTTGTCTTATAGCCTGTCCAAAAAATTACGGATTTAAACGTTCCCGAGCATTCTTCGAGCGTGTTAATTTTGTCGACGACTATTCTATCAAGCAAAAAGAACATTGCTGTGTCGTTCATATTTTTTGCTCCAAGGTGAGACATAATTTTATAAAAGCATTTGGCGGTTGCGCGCTTAAAAAAGCCTTCTTTGCGTTTTTTTCTTTTTACATCTACTATTTTATAGCCCTTTTCCCACTCTTCAAGCATTTTTGGGATGAGTTCGGGTGGTTCTTGAAAGTCAATGTCAAGAGAAATTACACATTTTCCGCTTGACTCTTTATGACCCGCAAGTAGAGCAGGCTCTTGCCCAAAATTGCGAGAAAAACTAATTAAGCGGACGCGTTTATCGATACCACATATTCTTTTTGCGATGTTATAAGAATCGTCCGAACTTCCGTCGTTTACAAAAATGATTTCATAAGAGTACTTTGTCGCGTTCATAATGCCATTAATGCGATTGTAGGCGTTTAAAACATTTTCTTCTTCATTTAGCATTGGCATAATAATAGAAACATCAATTTTATCCATTTTCATTTGTCCTCTTAACCTAGTATAAGGGTTTTTCTTTGTTAAGTCAAATTTAAAAGGTGTAGGCTAAAAGGTTAACTTGGATAAATAATTTGACTTTTTGCATAAAAAAATATATTGTAAGATTAGAAGAAGCAAAATTTCTTAAAGAAAATTTACATTTTGCATTACAAAAGGGAAAAAAGATGAAAACAGCCGTTATTACAGATAGTAACAGTGGAATCAGCCAAGAAGAAGCGAAAGAACTTGGTTTGATTGTTGTCCCAATGCCATTTTTAATCGACGGGCAAGACTATCTTGAAGGGATAGATTTGGGGAGAGATGAATTTTATAAAAGACTTCTTGACGGGGCGGATGTGTCGACGAGCCAACCAAGTTCGTTTAGCGTGCAAGAAATTTTTGATAATACATTAAAAACTTATGATGAGATTGTTTATATTCCAACAAGTAGTGCTTTGTCAAACAGTTGTGAAACAGGTATGGCACTTGCGGAAAATTATGGCGGAAAGATTCAAGTCGTCGACAATAAAAGAATTTCTGTCCTTGAAAAGCGTTCCGCAATTGACGCTGTTAAACTTGCAAAAGAGGGAAAAAGCGCCAAAGAAATTAAAGACTATCTTATGTCAACAAAAGAAAATGCTAGCATTTACATAATGTTAACAACTTTGAAATATCTCAAAAAGGGCGGGCGTTTGACTCCAGCTGCCGCGCTAATTGGGACAATGCTTTCAATTAAACCTATTTTGACTATTCAAGGCGGGAAACTCGACAAATTTGCGCAAGCGCTCGGCGTGAATTTAGGAAAAAGAAAAATGCTCGAACAAGTAGAAAAAGAACTTTCGGGTAGATTTAAAGAACAAGTTGAAAAGGGAAAACTCTCTGTGAGTGTTGCATATACATATGATAAGGCGCGCGCGGAAGATTTCAAGAATGAAGTTGAAAAACAATTTGAAAAATACAATGTTAAAGTAGACTTTGTTGACGAACTCAGTCTTTCAATTGCTTGTCATACTGGCGAAAATGCGCTTGCGATTGCGCTTTGTGAAACGCTCTAATTTTGATTTGAGTTAAGTAAGAAAATAATATTTTGATTGGTTTTATTTTGAATAAACTTAATTTGCTTATAATGATTTTTATTACCTAGTTTTAGTAAAAATAAATACTTATTACATTTCTGATAGAACAAAAAAACTTTATCGATGACTTTGATAAAGTTTTTTTGTTCGGAAATAAAAATATTGAAAAAACAAAGTTAATATAACACTAGATTGTTCGCCACTTTTTTACAAAAAAAATTTAAAATTAAAAGACTTTTTAAATTTTAGAATTTATTTATGGTCGTGTGAGCAAGGACACGAAACTGGACAATATTTTTGCTTGTCGTAAACGATGTTATGTTTGTCGTAATAATCTTTTATCGCCGATTTAACCGCTTCTTCGGCAAGAACGCTACAATGGAGTTTGTATGCGGGGAGTCCGCCGAGTGCTTCGACAACCGCTTGGTTTGTGAGTTCAAGCGCTTTTTCGATTGGTTTACCTTTTATGAGTTCGGTCGCCATTGAACTCGTCGCAATTGCACTTCCGCACCCAAATGTCATAAATTTGACGTCTGTGATGATGCCATCCTTAACCTTTATATACATACGCATTATGTCGCCACATTTTGCGTTTCCGACTTCGCCTATGCCGTCGGCGTCCTTTATTTCTCCAACATTTCGTGGGTTGCGAAAGTGGTCCATAACTTTTTCGCTATATAGCATATTTTCTTTCTCCTTTTTTTAATTCGTCCCAAACGGGCGAAATTTTTCTTAAATATTCAACAATTTCGGGTACTTTTTTAATTACAAAATCAATTTCATCTTCGGTCGTATATTTTGAAAGTGTAAGACGAAGAGACCCGTGTGCAACTTCGTGAGGTCTACCTATTGCAAGAAGAACATGAGATGGGTCAAGAGAACCCGACGTGCAAGCACTTCCAGATGACGCACAAATGCCTGCGTCGTCAAGAAGTAGAAGCAAACTTTCGCCTTCAATTCCTTCAAAACACATGCAAAAATTGTTTGGAACACGCTTTTTTGCGTCGCCATTTAGCGCGCTGTGCGGAATTTTTGACAAACTACTTATAAGTTTGTCGCGCAAATAAGTCTCTTTTTTTGAAACTTCTTCCATTTCTTGACAAGCGTCATAAAGAGCGGTTGCCATTCCGACAATCCCCGCAACATTTTCAGTCCCCGCACGCTTTCCTTTTTCTTGAGCGCCACCTTCAATTAAACTTGAAAGTAAGACATTGCTTTTAGCATATAACGCTCCAACACCTTTTGGCCCGTGAAATTTATGTGCTGATAACGACAGCAAATCAATATTCATTTTTTCCACATCAATCGGAATGTGCCCAACTGCTTGAACGGCGTCAGTGTGAAAAATAACTTTGTGTTTTCTACAAATTTCACCTATTTCTTTTATAGGTTGAATTGTCCCAATTTCATTGTTTGCAAACATTATTGTGACAAGACAAGTGTCATCTTTAATCGCGTTTTCAACATCTTCAGGGCGTACAATTCCGTTTTCATAGACATCAAGATATGTTATTTCAAAACCTTCTTTTTTGAGCTTCTCTAATGTATGCAAAACAGCGTGATGTTCAAATTTTGACGAAATGATGTGCCTTTTATTTGTCCTTTTTCCTATGTTTGCTACGGACAGAATTGCTTGATTATCACTTTCACTTCCGCCCGACGTAAAATATATTTCCTTTGGGTTTGCATTTATACATTTTGCGATAGTAGTGCGAGCGTTTTCAATTACTTCTTTTGCTCTTTGACCAAGAGAATGAAGACTTGAAGCGTTGCCATATTCTTCGCTAAAATATGGGAGCATTTCTTCTAAAACGTGTGGGCTAACCTTTGTTGTCCCAGCATTATCAAGATAAATCATTTTTGTTTTCTCCTTTTAAAATGATTTTTATTTTTATTATCCCACTTGTTTAGCAGGAAAAGCACTTTTATATCCTACCAAATAAGTATGATATTATTTTACAACAAAAAAAATGTTTGTCAACAAAAAAATAAGAAATAATAAAAAACCACAAAAAGGGAACACTTTTGTATCCTTTTGTGGCTTGTAATTTTTATTTAAGATTTTGTTTTGTGAATTGTGGGCGAATTAAGACGTTTATTCTGTGACGGTACTTTTATAACGGGAAAGAGCATTTATAAAAGTTTTTTGAATATAGAAATTTTTTTAGTTTTTTTAAAACCCGCTCATAAAATACTTTTATCTTTTTTGTCTTTTTAATTTTATTACGGGTTTTTTGATTGTTCTTTTTAAAAGGTCATCTAATGTAACCATATCAAGATAGTTATGAATAAGGGAGTCAAGATTGCTCCAAAGTGCTTGTGTTTCGCAGTTGCACGCTCTTTTGCAACTTGTGCTGTGCAAACAAGAGACAATTTCTGTTTGGTCACCAGTTGCGTTTAAAATTTCGCCAATTGTGTAATTTTTTGGTGATTTTGTTAAACGATATCCGCCTTCTTTTCCGCGCAAACTATCAAGTAAAGATTCTTTTACAAGTAAATTTACAATTTTTTCAAGATATTTTACAGAAATTTCTTGATTTTCCGCGATTCTTTGCACCGAAACATACTCGCCATTGTGCTTAGCGATTTCAACCATTATTCGGACTGCATATCTACCTTTTGTTGTAATTTCCATATTTTCATTATATCATTTTTTAGAAAATATAAAAACAAAATTTGCTGTTTTTTTGGGGGCACAAATATTTAATTTTTGTCATATAAAATTTGTTGCGAAATGTGAGTAATTATGATAAAATATTTTTATCATAAATAGGTTGCGTGGCTAAGAAAAAAAACATAATCTTTTATTGTTCCATATTGTATGTATTAGGAAATGTGTATGTGTTACATATGTTTAAAAGTAAACTTTTTATCGTTTTAAAGCTGGCAACTACACTATTTAATTTAAAGGAGTTTTTATGAAAAAAGTCTTTTTAGGTTTAATGCTTGCTTTTTCACTTATTGTAAGCGTGACTTTAACTGCTTGCGGTGGTGGAAACGGCGGAAATGGTGGCGGGGAGCAAAATTATACAACCGCTCAAAAGGAGTATAACGCTTTTAAGGACAAGGCATTCTCGATTATTGATTCATATAACCTTGTCATTTCTGAGACGACGGGTGGCGCAAGCGCCGTGTCGTCAAAAACGGACGAAGAAGAGACTTCAAATCGTAAGGCTCTTATAAAGGATATTTACGAAACCGTTTCAACTAATGAAAGAAGTGAAAGTGTCGAAAATTTTGGGTCGTCAGCGAAAAACTTTTTTAAGCAAATTTTCGTATCACCACTAGTTTTTGGGGAAGTTTTGACATTTAATAGCAATTCTGCAACCTTTTATGATACGGTTGGAAAAGCGTCAACTGCCGACGGGAATGTGTGGTATGTTTTGAAGAAGAATGGCGACCACACAACCTTTTATTCGCTAGACAACACCTATCAAACTTACGACGGACAAAAGACTGGGCATATATATTATGATTTGTATTATAGGTCGGAATCAGACTTTAACTTTTTGTGTATAACAGAAATTAGTAGCGGAAATTTTGTTTTCTTCTCAGGTGACAGCGACTACAATTTTGCTTACGTAAATTACGATGTTGACTCTCAAAGTTCAACATTTGTCACAGTTTTTGACGGGGTCAACGCGCTTAACATAGGCGGTAGTTCGGATTTTGCAAAATCGTGTGTGGATAAGGTCAAAAATGCACAAGATATGGCTGAGATTAAATCTCAAACAAATGCACTCAGCCTTTCAGAAAATCCAGTTTTGATTGATATGAACGATTTTGCGACGGTTGCTAAAAAGTACGAAGACCAAATCGGCAACGGCAATGTCAATATGAGTTCGGACTTTGAAATGGACGGTGACACGCTGGTTGGTGTTAGGAATTATTCAAAGGAAACACTTGTTATTCCTAAATATGTTAAAAGTATCGACGCTCAAAGTTTTAGAATCCCAGAAAATGTTAAAAAACTTGTTGTTTCGGAAAATTTGAAGGAACTAGTCGTTAAAAAATATATGCTTGATTATAATAGAAATGAAACTAATTATGATAGTACATATGTTAGTTGCCCATTTGATTTCTTTGGCGAAAGCAAACCATTTTTTAGTTATAATCGTGAAACCCGTGCATATAATGAAGTTGAAATTACGGTTTTAGGAAATGACGGAGTTTTTAAGCAAGACGCTGGCGGAAATATTTATCTTAATTTGAAACCAACTGCAAGTTCGGAAGAACGCCACGATTATATTTTAGAACTTAAAAATATGAATTACCTTGCAAAAAAAGCAAACATTGAAGGCTTTTCTGACGGAACAACTTTTGTTATTGATAGTAGCGAATTTGAGTACGGAAATAATGAGAACGACGAAAGTTTATATGTAAGACATCTCAAAGAAAGTATCCCTGAGCTTACATACATGTTCGGGCGTGAAGAGGATTTAAAATTTGACACGCCAAAAAATGTTGAGTATATCGTTTCGTGGGACATTATATATGGTGTTAATCTTAAAAGCTATTTTGACATAAGAGATGATGTAACTTTTGAAAATGTTAAGATTTATGCAAAGGACAAAGCGGATAAAAAATCTTTTTCGCATGTCGAAATGGAGATTAGCGAATTTGAAACAATAAACAACCTTGTTTTTGGCGAAAATATGTCGGCTGACATCTCTCTTAGAGCAAATTTTTATAACAGAAACAACCCTAGAGTTTTTGACGACCAAGAAGAATCATTGTTACAAAAATACGCAAATAAAAATATGTGGCCAAAAGTAAAAAATCTTGACCTGGGCGAATGTGTCACGGGGCTTAGGCTTGGAAATGTTTTGGTTGGGTCGGGCGAGACTTTAAACAAGATTGCGTGCCCTGATAGTATGACAACTTTTTCTTTTGATATGGACGGCGTTATTTCAAGCGACTATGTAATCGAAGGTAAGAACGGTGGCTATGCTAAAAATTTGACCTTTGACAAAAATTACACCGATAGTGACCTTGACGAAAAGGGTAGAATGAGCTACGAATATTCAATGTCAAATAGATGCCCAATCAACTTTGGTTTTAGTCCTGATGATGAAACTGTAGTGTACGAAAACGGTCAATTTAAAACGGTGGGAAAGGTCGCGGACGGAGTAAGAATCCTTGTAAAAACCAATGCACCTTTGCGCAAATTTGACGACTCAAAAGTAAAGGTTATGCCAACTGAACTTTGGCTTTACACTATTCAATACTATAACGATGACACAGACCCAAAACATCCTACTAAATTTTTATATCCAAAGCGCGCTATTCTTAAAATTGAGCAAGATAAAGACACCGTTGTGCTTACAACTCGTGAAGAATATGCAAAATTTTTAAGAGAAGATTTGCTTGAGCAAGGTTATACAGACGAAGATACTATTCAAAGCATAATTCAAGGTAGACTTGAATCGCTAGAATACAATCCTGACATCTTTGACCTTGACAAAACAACAAATGTTTACAAAACAACTGTAAAAAATGAAGTTGAAAAATTTGATTTGGATCATCTTGTAGGAAAGCGCGAATGGTCGGAATACAATTGGCGACTTTTGCGTGGAAACGACGACGCACAAACATTTGACGAAGTCAAAGATTGGAAAGAAGATACAAGGTGGATGGAAGAGCTTGAACTTAAAGAAGGCAACAATTTCTTTAAACTTAACCTTTTACATCGAGTAGGCGATACAATTGTTGACTCGTTTGAAACGGTTAAAATCAATGTTTACCGTAATAAAGCATTAAAAATTGTTTATCATATAAGCAACGGAATGAACGAAAACGAAGCAATTTTTGACGACCCAACTTTTGAAGTCCAAGAAGGAACACCTTTTGCGTTTTATGACGCGTTTAGTGGGGTAACAAGCGAATGGACTATGTTTACTCACCCAATTTACAGTTTTAAGGGCTGGTATTTAGATTCCGATTGCACGGTCCCTGCTTTTGCTGAAACTTCAAAGATTTATAACGCAAAAGAGAGCACTAATGGTTCTTATTCTCAAGAATTGCTAAAGAAAATGAAGTTTGAGTGGCTAAAAGTTAAAGATAGACTATTAAATACAACGGGCGACGACACAGAAAACAATTTTTGGGTTAAACCTTCTGACATACTAATTGATACTTCTTACTCATACGATACTTCTTACGAGAGAATTATTACAAAAGATTTGGCTGACGCAAATGGCGAAATACACATTTATAGTAAGTGGGAACAAAGAGAGTTTGAAATTGAGTTGGACAACATTTTAACAAGATATACTGACCCAGTTTTGAATTGGGAAAAAATTAGCGTCAAGCGCGGAAAAAATGAGTTCTTTAATTTTGACGGCAATGTTACAATGCCTACGGCTAATGTTGATCAAACAGATTATAATGGGAAAAAATATGGCACATTTATGCCAGAAAATGTAACCGTGAAAGTTAGCGTTTGTGGTGAAGATTTTACTTTAAATTATTATGACCTTGTAAATCAAAATGGCGCTGTCAATCAAGTTAAACTTGGCGAATATGTTGACAAAATTTTCTTGACTTTTAAGACTCTACTTTTAGAAGTAAAAGATTCTGACGGGGAAGCGGTTAGTACATATAATTACAATTTAAGACTTAGTTTTAAAATGACCACCGAACTTAAATATGAAATTTTCGAATTAAACCTTGCGTTTGTCGACAATTTTGATATTCTTTCTCAAGAAGAAGCGTTTATTGACGGCGACGAAAATTTGAATGTGATTGAAACTACCACTAGGTCGGGAGAAAGTTTTAATAAAAATACATACTATTTTGTTAATGTTTATAAATATCTAAATGACCCTACCTACAAAAACAAGTCAATCAAGTATGCTTATGCAAACACGACTGATGAAAATGGTAATTTTGTTCCAGGTTATTCACAATTGATGCTTAAAATGCCAGGAATTAAAAAGGACCTTGTTGATTATCATTTGTGTGACGATATCGACACTGCCTTGTTTGATAAAAACGGCAATAGCGTGCTTTACACAAGTTCAACATCGTCATATCCAGAGCAAGGTTTAAATTATAGAGAATTAAGTGACAATGATATCTATAATAGCAAATATCACACAAGATATTATAACCTTAAAACGTTCGATATGGATGACGGCGCAACAATTGTTATAATGCCAAGATACAAATTTGCTGAGTTGCGATTTGTGCGTTATAATGAATATGGGACTTTATGTTATGTTAGTGACACGCTAGAAATCAAGTATGATACTTATTCGAAAATAACCGAAGATACAAAATTGCAAGACCTTTTAAGTGTCGACTATTCGAAAAAAGAAATTGTATTTGAGCAATCAATTTTTGGTGACAAAAAGGTTGTTAAACTATCTTGCGACACAACAGAACTAGATACAACTGAAACACACGAGTTAAATTTCAAAATGATTGACAATGACGACCCAACAAAACGACAATATGCAATTTCGCTTACTGATTTAGGCGCGTTTATTAAAAAACATTTTGATGTAAGTGGCGGGACAGATACTTCAATTTGTAAAGGCGCCTATATAATTAAGAAAGGAGACTCTTACACTTATTTAGGCATTTATCGTATTAAAGTTGTTTATGAAGAAACAACCTAGATAAAAAAATAGAATTTGATAGGATGATAAAATTTTTGTCATCCTATTTTTAATGTAACTACTTTTATGTTTAAATTTATAAATTAACTTGTAACAAAAAATTTGTCATCCTATTTTAATCTATGTGTTGTTGATTTGTATTCGCAAATCAATTTGCTTAACGCAAGTCCTTAGCAGTTTGTTGAGCTACTAGTTTAGATAATTCTATGCGTGAGAGTTAGCACTTTCACTAAACTTTTGGTAACACGATTTATTACGCTTTTTAATTTTATGGATATAAATTAACTCGCAAAATTGCTAAAAACTTGCAACAAATTATACATTCTATAAAAAAAATTGCAATTATTAAATCTTTTTGTAAAAAAATGTTGACAAGAAGATAAATTTATATTAAAATCAATCGTACTCGAATGGTGGTGTAGCTTAGTTGGTTATAGCATTCGGTTCATACCCGAAAGGTCGCAAGTTCGAGTCTTGCCACCACCACCACTTTTAAAACTATATGGTCCCGTGGTCAAGCGGTTAAGACATCGCCCTTTCACGGCGGTAACATGGGTTCGAATCCCGTCGGGATCACCAAATGAACAAAAACGGAAAGTCGAAAGGCTTTCCGTTTTTCGTTTGCAATGAAATAGAATATTGAATTTTAATTAAATTGTTGACGCAATGATAATTGCTAGTACAGTGATAATTGTTAGTACAATGATAATTGCCAACGCAATGATATTTGCTGACGCAAATGTTTTTTTACTAACGCAAATGATATTTACAAAAACAAAAGTTAAGTTTTTTCTATCATTACAAGCGAGAGCGAGTTACATCACTTTTTAAACTGGGATTATTCTTCAAAAGTTAAAGAAATAATTATTTTTTTGCATTCGGCGGTCATTTGGTCGAAAGTAAAAGGGAGTAGTCCTTTTAAATAGTCAAGGTAAAGACCCGCGATAGCATTGACAATAAAGTAGAGTGTAAATGGATTTGTTTTAACGGGAAAGGTTTTAACTTGCGTTATGATTTGTGTTTTCATATTGTCGACAAATGATGTTGGGATTGCTTTAACGATTATGCGGTAGTCATTTTCGTTTTTCTTGACGTGTTCGCTTATCGCGTCTAAAAGAAGGGTTACATCTCCCGTTTTTGAAACTTCGTTTAGTCCTGACGACAACTTTTCGACGAGTTCATCTTTCATTTCTTCTATTATGTCGATTGGGTTGTTGTAATGATTATAAAAAGTACCGCGGTTAATATCCGCTTTTTTGACAAGGTCGGTCACGCTAATTTCGCTTAGTGGCTTCTTTTTAAGAAGGGCAATCATTGCGTCTTGCATAAGTTTTTTGCTTCGTAAAGAATTTCTATAAACTGCTTTCATTTTGTTCCTTTTTTGTTGTTTAATATGCTTTGACTTTTTTGTTCCTAAAACACAATGAAAATATGTTTTTAATATGTATGGATTTTGTTGTATACTAAATTATGAAAAAATTTTTCTAAATAGACAAACTATTGTACAGATGTTCAAAATTGGACATTGTAATAATCTTTGACTAATCAATTTTTGAAAAAATCTATATAATAGTGACAGTTGAAAATAGATTTTATAAAAACTGTTTTCACTAACATATTTTTGCAAATTGTGGATAGGTGATTTTAATGTCAAAATCATTCTAACAAATTGTCCAAAAATAGTCAACTGTACAAAATTAAGAAAAAGGAGAAGATTGTGAGCGTAATTGAAGTAAAAAATTTGACCAAAGATTATGGTAGCGGGCGCGGAGTTTTTGATGTCTCGTTTGCGGTCGAAAAGGGCGAAGTCTTTGGCTTTTTGGGACCTAACGGCGCGGGGAAAAGTACAACAATTAGACATCTTATGGGCTTTTCAAAACCACAAAGCGGGGAAACAAAGATTTTTAATAAAGACACTTTTGATAGATATTTTGAAATTCTAAAAAAAGTTGGCTACATTCCTGGCGAAATCGCCTTGCCACAAGGGTTGACGGGCGCGGAATTTTTAAAAATGATGCAAGATTTGCAAGGAATTCACAACAAAGAAAGGCTAGACTATTTGCTTGACTATTTTAAGTTGTCAAAAACAAATTTAAAATGCGAAACAAAGCGTATGAGTTTGGGCGTAAAAAGAAAACTTGCCATTGTCGCGTCCTTTATGAGCGACCCTGATGTTCTTATCCTTGACGAGCCAACGAGCGGACTTGATATTGTTATGCAAGAAAAATTTATTGACTTTATAAAAGCGGAAAAGGCGAGAGGGAAAACAATTCTTTTATCCAGTCACATTTTTAGCGAAGTCGACGCAACCTGCGATAGAATTGCGATAATAAAGGACGGAAGAATTGTCTCTCAGTTTGTCGCAGACGACTTAAAACATAAAACTCAAAAGTTCTATAATGTCACATTTGTAAACGAAAAAAGTTGTAAAGATTTTGTGGAATTGCAAGAAAAAAGCGACATTTTAAAGGTTTTGTCGTTTGATAAAAACAAGGCTCTTATTTCGACCAACGACAAAGACATAAATAAAGTTATCGACATTTTAAGTGGTTTTCACATCAAGGAATTTGACAATGTGAAAGAAACCTTGCAAGACTTTTTTATGAAGTTCTACAAAGAAGATAAGGAGTTTAAAGGGATATAATGGAGCCAATTGTAATTAAGAATTTAACCAAAGATTTTGGCGACGGAAAAGGAATCTTTGGCGAAAATTTAGTAATAAATAAAGGTGAGATGGTGGGCTTTGTCGGAACGAACGGATCGGGAAAAACAACAACCATTAGGTGCCTCCTAGGCTACATTAAGCCAACAAATGGGAAGTGTTACATAAACGGTTTGTCGTCGTGGGAACATAGTAGCGAGATAGCAAGTCACGTAGGGTATGTCCCTGGTGAAATTGGTTTCCCTGACCTTCCAACTGGTACGGCGTTCCTTAAAAGTCAAGCGGAGTTTTTTGGACTTAAAGACATAAGTTTTGCGGACAATTTGACAAAAAGGTTGCAACTTGACCCTAGTGCAAATCTTAAAAGAATGAGCAAGGGGATGAAGCAAAAGACAGCTCTTGTTGCGGCACTTATGAACAACGCGGAAATTTTGATTTTGGACGAACCAACAACGGGGCTTGACCCACTAATGCGCGACGCTTTTATTGACATAATAAAGGAAGAGCACAAAAAGGGCAAAACTATTCTTATGTCGTCGCATATGATGAGTGAAGTTGAAGACACGTGCGATAGAGTTGCATTTATTCAAGATGGTCACTTGGTCGGGGAAGTTAAGATGTCTGACATTAAAAATAGACCTACAAAGGACTATAAAATTGAATTTAACAACGAGTTGGACTATGAAAAATTTAAAAAGTTGGGCAAATATTCAATAATTCGTGACCAAAAAGAGTTTCATCAAGTTACAATTAACATAAAAAATGAAGAAGTGACGGAATTGTTCCAAGTATTGAAAAATTATGATGTTAAATTTTTGTCCGAAGTAAAGTATACCCTTGAAAAGTATTTTTTGGACGTAATAAAATCAAAAAAAGGAGAAGAAGAAAATGTTTAGTAAAGCACTTTTTAAACAATCGTGTAAGGCAAACGGGTTAATGTGGGCGATTATTACTCTCGCTGTGTGCGTTATGCTTAGTTGCCTTATGGGAATTTCTGGTGGCGGAAATGTCGGCGAAATGAAAACTGGAATCGCGAACACAATTGTCCAAGACGCTATGGATGTGAATATTGAAGGTAGGACGATAAATTATTATAACCTTGTTGATTCGGGGCTTACATATTTTGACGCAGGCTATTCTTCTGGCGGAGTTGATGCGGGAAAAGCGCAACTTAACGCGTTTATTGACAAGGTGTGTAGCGATAGAAAAATCGCGGATGGGTCCGTCGAAAAATTGGAAATTATGGGGCTTTGTTTTGGACCTTTGACGGGGGATATAAACGGCGATAATGTTCAAGATTATTCACCAACCTACCTTGAAAAGGGCAGTAGCGAAGATTATGCAAGAGATTATACGGCGTTTTTCATTTCGACAAATATGACGACTGAGAGCAACATTGAAATGGTCGTCGCGCAACTTGAAAAGTATTCCATTTCAAAAGAAGAATATTCTAAGCTCACTTACACTGACGCTGAAGGTAACGAAGTTTCGCGTTACACGGGTGAGAGTGGAAGAAAATATATAAAAGATTTGGCGCTTGACAGTATTGTGACATACACTGCAAGGTGCAATTATGAAATTTCGAAAATTACAATTGACTCCGCAACTCATCCCGCTGAATATCAAGCGGAAGTTTTAAAAATCAAGGAAAAAGTGGGTAAAAAATATAACAATAGTTTCTTGTCATCTCTTCCAAAGTCCGTTTCGGAGTCTCTTGAAGAACTAGGAACAATGGACCTTTTCTCGCTTATAACTGGGTCGATTTACTTCAAAATGGCGGGTCTTTTGCTTCCAATAATTTACATCATTATGGTCGCAAATAACCTTGTCGCGGGGCAAGTCGACAGCGGGTCAATGGCATATGTTTTGTCGACTTCTACAAAAAGAAAACAAGTCGTTTTCACACAAAGTGTTTTTCTTGTATTGTCAATTTTCGCAATGTGCCTATGTACTACTATAACAAGTTTTATCTCGCTTTCAACTCTAAACAACACAACAATTTCGCTTACATACGGGAAATTGGCGCTTCTTAACTTGGGCGCATTTGTGACGCTTTTTGCAATGAGCGGAATTTCATTCTTTGCATCTTGCTTCTTTAATAGGTCAAAGTATTCGCTCGCTTTTGGTGGCGGAATAAATATGTTTTTCTTGGTCTCGACAATTTTGGGCTTGTTTGGGTCAAAAGTTTTGCCAACAGTTGTGAGAATTGACTCGCTTAAATTCTTCAACTATTGCACAATAATTTCGCTTTTTGATGAATTGTCTATTTTAAACGGAACAACGACCTTTATTTGGAAATTCGCGATTTTACTCGCTATTGGAATTGGCTTCTATATCGCTGGAAGTTTGCAGTTTAAGAAAAAAGATTTGCCATTGTAAAATTGACTTATATTGTGAAAATTTCTTTACTAAGCCCAAATAAAGCATGTTTATATGTTTTTTCTAGAAAAGTGTTAAACTAGAAAACGAACATCATGCAAACCAATAAAGCATACAAATATTTTTTCTAGAAAAAGTATTATTTGCTTTGTGTCGATTCAAATTATGTTTTAAAAATAATTTTTATAAGAAATTATTTGTAAAAAAAGCATCCAAACTGGATGCTTTTTCTATGGTGGAGACAAGCGGAGTCGAACCGCCCACCTTTGCAATGCGAATGCAACGCTCTACCAACTGAGCTATGCCCCCAAAACTAAAATTATTGTATCACATCTATTTTAAAAAATCAAATATATTCTTAAAAAACTTTTTTTGACATGTTATGCAACAATAGTTGTGCTAATGAAGTTGATTAACACATCACACAATAAGGGTGTATCTGAAAGTTTTGTGTAATAATTAACTTCATTGCACTTTTTTTTGGTTTATTTTAACCAATAGAAAAGGAAAGTGAGTAATCATCTTCCATCGAAAAGATGTCCTATGTTTTAAAACATAGAATATATCGCAAATTGAAGATCACCTTTTCACTCAACTTTTTTCACAGATTATTATATGTCATCAAAAAAACGCAACACTTTTTTAAAAGAATTAAAAAAAAATATTTTCACAATATAAAGAGCTAGATTTATTTAGAGA
Source organism: uncultured Clostridia bacterium (assembly GCA_937893125.1). Classification (GTDB taxonomy): domain Bacteria; phylum Bacillota; class Clostridia; order Christensenellales; family UBA1242; genus UBA7862. The sequence goes on along the minus strand of CALBHW010000039.1, from coordinate 222 downwards.
CGATCTACAACTTTCATTTTTTTTAAAAAAAATTAAAAAATTGTGATTTTTATTTTGTTTAAATTTAAATTTTAGATAAAATCAGTTTTTAATTTAAACATAAATTTTATCCACCCATCCAATAAACTCCAATAAAAAAGCGCTCAAAGGCTATAAAAATAATAACCCTTAGTCAATGCTGTTTGAAACTAGCAGTATTTTCTAAGAAATAAAGAGCATATT
>CALBHW010000038.1 GCA_937893125.1 uncultured Clostridia bacterium | reverse complement strand
GACTTTCTCTCAAAATTTTCTTGTCAATTTTATCTACCATTTGGTCAACAATATCCACACTTCCTTGTGAAGAATGTTTATTCAAATATCCATCTAAATAGTCTTGACTTTGGTTGCCTTGAATAGCAGAAAAACTAACTTCGTGTCGTCTTATTTTTCTATCTTTGCTTTCTTCCTTTATTTCTTTATTGCTCATATAACTACCTCTATGATTATTATAACATAAAGAAATAGTAAACCGATAGTCTAAAACAAAGTTAACTGCAAAAAATAATATTTTCGCTATAAGATTATAGCATTTTTTATTATAAACACTTGACAAAAGTAAAATTTAGATATAAAATTGCGAATAATTCGCAAATTGAAAGGTGTAAAAATGAGTTACGATACTAAACAGAGAAAAACTATAATAGAATTTTTTAATGATAACATTGATAAAATTTTTAGCGTTGAAGAAATATTTGACGCATTAAAAAATAAAAATATTAGTTTAAGTGCGATTTATAGGAATTTGGCAGGATTGGAAAAGTCTAATAAAGTTAGAATTGTAACGAAAGTTGGAACTAATAAAAAATTCTATCAATTTATTGACAATGATGATTGCAAAGGACATATACATTTGCTTTGTAAAAATTGTGGAAAATCTATACATTTAAACGATGAAGAGAGCCACAAATTAACATCTATTGTTTTGAAAAATACAAATTTTGAAGTTTTTAAATCAGATTCTGTTTTATATGGAATATGTGGAGATTGTAAATCTTTAAATAGATAAAGGAGGTAAATATGAGAAAGAAAAAATTGATTTTGATTGTAGCCATAATTTCAATATTGTTTTTTGCTTTCTCAATTTTCTTTATTGGCGAAAAATCAAATCACGAATGTAGTGGCGTAGATTGCGAAATTTGTGAAGAAATTGCAATTTGTGAAAAAGGACTAAAAGAGTTTGGACTAGGTGCAATTACTATTGCGATTATTGTTTTAAATTCTTTTCCAAAAGCATTAAATGAAAAAATAAAAGTTAACAGCACCTATAAGAAAGATAGTTTAATATCCTTAAAAATTGAGCTTTTAAATTAAATAAGAAAACCATTGAAACACGATAATTGTGTTAATTTTTGTGTGCTTATTTATAAAAATTTTTAAGGAGAATAATAAAAATGAAAAACGTAAAAAAATTATTTATGTTTATTTTTGCTATGGTTTTAGGCATAGGAACAATTTTTGGTCTTTCTGCCTGTGGCAACAATAACAAAGACGATAAAATTAGTGTTGTCTGCTCTATATTTCCAGAATATGACTGGGCAAAAGAAGTTGTTGGAGAAAACGATAATGTAGAATTAACATTACTATTAAATAATGGAGAAGATTTGCATAGTTATCAACCAAGTGTTGCTGATATTGCAAAAATTTCAACCTGCGATTTATTTATTTATGTTGGTGGAGAGTCTGACACTTGGGTTGCAGACGCATTAAACAATGCGACAAACAAAAATATGCAAGTTATAAACTTGTTAGATGTTCTTGGCGATAAAAAGAAAGAAGAAGAACAAAAAGAAGGTATGCAAGGCGAAGAAGAACACGAACATGAACATGAGGAAGAAGAAGTTGAATATGATGAACATATTTGGCTTTCACTTAAAAATGCTCAAATCTTTGTAACAGAAATTGCAAACAAACTTTCAATTATTGATAGTGCAAACAAAGATAATTATTCTGCAAACGCAACAGCTTATAATGCTAAATTAAACACTCTTGATACAGAATATCAAGCAGTTGTTGATGCTGGAACAACAAAAACTTTGCTTTTTGGTGATAGATTCCCATTTAGATATTTGGTAGATGATTATAAACTTGACTATTTTGCAGCTTTTGTTGGTTGTTCGGCAGAAACCGAAGCAAGTTTTGAAACTATTACTTTTTTGGCAGGCAAAGTTGATGAATTAAATTTGAAAGTTATTCTTCAAATTGAAACTTCAAAAGATTCAAAAATCGCAAACACCATTAAAGAAAATACAAAATCAAAAGGCCAAAAAATCTTAACATTAGATAGTATACAAAACACCACAACAAAAAGTGGAAAGACATATTTATCAATTATGCAAAGTAATCTTGAAGTTTTAAAAGAAGCAGTTAAGTAGGTGGAAGTATGACACAAATTGAATGTAAAAATATTTCCATTGGCTATGATAAAAATGCTATTTTATCAGATTTATCTTTTAGTATTGAAAATGGTGATTATCTTTGTATCCTTGGAGAAAATGGTGCAGGAAAATCCACTTTAATGAAAACAATTTTAGGGCTTATTCCAATTATTAGTGGGAAAATTGAGTTTGAAAATGGTTTAACAAAAAAAGATATAGGATACCTGCCCCAACAAACGATAGTTCAAAAAGACTTTCCAGCAACTTGTTATGAAATTGTTATTAGTGGCTTTCAAAATAGATGCGGATTAAGACCTTTTTACAATAAGACAGAAAAGCAAAAAACTATTGACATAATGAGAGAAATTGGAATTGAGAAACTTAAAAACAAATGTTTTAGAGAACTTTCTGGCGGACAAAAACAAAGAGTTTTGCTTGCAAGGGCTTTATGTAGCACACAAAAGATATTGTTGCTTGATGAACCAGTTAGTGGTCTTGACCCAAAGGCTACAGAAGAAATGTATGAGATTATAGATAAGTTAAACAAAAATGGCATTACAGTAATTATGATTTCTCATGATGTATCTTCAGCCTTGAAATATGCTAAACACATTCTTTTTGTGAATAGTAACCCATTTTTTGGAACAAAAGAAGAATTTGAAAATAGTGACTTAGGCAAGCAATTTGAAAAGTATGCAGGCGGACATATAGGGGGTCATCAAGATGAGTAAACTTTTTGAAACATTATCATTTTATTTGTCATTCCCCTTTGTTCGCTATGCTATAATCGTTGGAATTTTAATCTCTCTTTGCGCTTCGCTTTTGGGTGTAACTTTGGTGTTAAAACGATTTTCATATATTGGAGATGGACTTTCCCATACTGCTTTTGGTGCAATGGCTATCGGAAGTGTGTTAGGTCTTACTAACAATATGATTATTGTTCTGCCAATAACCATTGTTTGTGCAATTCTACTATTAAAAACAAGCCAGAATAAAAAAATAAATGGAGATGCTTTAATTGCAATTTTATCCGTTAGCGCACTTGCTATTGGCTATCTTCTATTAAATGTCTTTAATGTGTCTTCAAATGTTTCTGGTGATGTGTGTACAACACTTTTTGGTTCAACTTCAATTCTTACACTTTCATCAAGCGATGTATGGCTTACAATAGGGCTTGCTCTGTTTGTTATTTTGTTCTTCATTTTCTTTTACAATAAGATTTTTGCGGTTACATTTGATGAAAATTTTGCAAAAGCAAGCGGAACAAAAACCGAATTATTTAACATCTTGCTTGCAAGTATAATTGCTATTGTTATAGTTATTGCTATGAATTTGGTTGGTTCGCTTTTGGTTTCAGCACTTGTGATATTCCCAGCGCTTTCTGCAATGCGAGTTTTCAAAAGTTTTAAGGGAGTGATTATCTGTTCTGGTGTAATATCCGTTTTGTGTGCTTTCTTTGGCATAATCCTTTCTATATTGATTGGAACGCCAGTTGGTGCAACTATTATACTTGTTGATATTGTTTGTTTTATTGCTTTTTTCATTATAGGAAAATTTGCTTATAGGAGAAAAGTATGAAATCAAAATTAAAAAAAGTATTTATGACCTTATCTCTTGTCTTAATGGTGGGAATTATATTTATTTCTATTGGTGGTTGTGGCAAAAATATTGATACAAGCGGAAATTATATTGACCTTACAAATATGAATAGCACAATGGTATATTCGCAAGTTTATAATATGCTATCTTCACCAAATGAATATAAAGGCAAAACCATAAAAGCAAGTGGAACACATAGTGTATATTATGACGATGCCACTAACACAACATATCATGCCATAATAATAAATGATGCCTTAGGTTGTTGCTCGCAAGGTTTAGAATTTGTTTTGTCTAATGGAAATTATCCAAAGAAAAACAAGTATATAACCGTAGAAGGAGTTTTTGGAACATATAAAGAAAATGGAACAACTTATTGTTATCTTAAATCATCAAAAATTGTTTAATTAACAAATCAAAAAACATTTGTTAAAAGCAGAGTGCTAAATTTTATAATGCTTTACAGTGTAATTGACTAATAATAATTAAAGCGATATAATTATTGCTAATGATACCTTAATTGATTACCAATACAACTTTTATAAGGAAATAGAAAATATGAAAAATCTTATTACTGGAAGTATTTTGTTTGTTTTAGGCATAACGTTATATTTGTGCTATAATTATTTTGCTGGAGATGGTTCTTCCCATTTTGGAACGTTTAGCGATGGAGTTCTACTCGGGCTTGCTATTGGCATTTTACTGGTCGGGATTATATTAGTTATAATAGGACTTATAAATATATATAATCGTAAAAAAAATATTAAAAAAGGAGAAAAATAATGTATAAAACAGAACTAATAGGCTACACGCCCGTAGCGAAGAAAATGGCAAAGAAAATTGAAGACAAGTGTAACGAAATGGAAAAGGAAGGATATACTTTAATTTCCACAACAATTACACTTGGTGCAAAGGCTATTTTAATTTTTAAGAAGTAAAAAATACTGGGGATAACCCAGTATTTTTTGCTTTAATTATTATATTTTTTTTGGATCTTAACATATTTACAAGGATTTAAGTGCTAAATAAGGAATTAATTGATATTCTCTTCTATGGTTTATTTATCATAAAAATTGAAAAACTTATTTATATTGATTTTGATATTTTTTTATCTATATCTTTCACCTAAAAAATACTTTGTTTCACATCTGTCTAAATTTAGACACTAAAAACTTAAATAAAATTAGGAGAATTGCTATAAAACAAAATAAAATTATATAACACGAATTTGCTAGATAAAATAAGGGAATAAAGGGATTTTTAGGATATAAAATAAACTATTTTAATAAGTTTTAATCACACCTCTTAATCAGTGGGTCCAGGGTTCGAGTCCCTGGTCGTCCACCAAACAAAAAGAACACACGTAAGCGTGTTTTTTTTGTTAGTGGAGACAAAAGGGGCTCGAACGGAGCGTAAAGAAAAAGGGCTCCCAAAAATAGCAGTAAAACGAAATTTTTGGGAATAAGGAAAAGTTTGCATAATATTTTTAGTGAGATATCAAAGTTTATATCAAAGACATTGTTTAGAAAATTAAGAAAAATTTAAACCTAGTCGCAAAATCAAAAAAATATAAAATAGGTTTTAAGTGTAAATGTAATGCTAAAATCAAGGCGTTTTTATATTATAATTTATTTTTTGGGCATTAAACTTCATCGATTTAAAATAGATTTGATTTAGCCCCCATTAGATTTTGGTATAATACAATTCCAAGTATGATACAATAGATTGTTCCAATATTTTAGTTCCCTACTAGGTTTTGGTATGGTATAATAAACGAAGAAGGTAAAGTGCTTATGGATAAGTTTTAGTTCCCTATTAAGTTTTGATATGGTATATTATCGGAAGTTGAGTCGGAGAGTTTACTCTCCAGCGAGACTGATGGTTATTCAAATTGGAAGTGCAAAGCGTTGCTTTGCGGGTGCGTCAGCACAAATTTTGAACTTGTTTCAAAATTTACTTCCTATAATTTATAATAATTCTTGCTATAACCAACGATAAGTATGAGTTTTAATTGCCTATTAGGTTTTGGTAGATTTATAAGGGAAAATCGTGGGGGCGCTTTAGTTTGGCAAATAAGTTGTAATAAAGTGGAAATGAAAGGAGATTAAGGAATGAATATTGATGTGAAAAAGGTTAATATTTGTGTGGCGGTGCCAAAAGATTTTGTTGACAAGGTTAGAAATGCCGTGTGCAAGGTAGGTGCTGGAAAAATCGGCGATTATTCGTTTTGTTCGTCCGAAGTAGAGTGTGTTGGAACATTTATCCCAAATAAAAGCGCTCAACCTTTTATAGGTAACAAAGGCGAACTTGAAAAGGTCGATGAAATAAAACTCGACTTTATTTGCGACGCGGGAAATATCAAAAATGTTTTAAAAGAAATTAGGCGTGTTCATCCTTATGAAGAGCCTGTCATTACAATTTTTCCACTTCTAAGCGAAAAAGATTTTGAATAGATTTCAATAATTTTAATCAAAAATAGACAATGCAAAAAACACTATAATCATTTCAATTAAAAACAAATAAAAAAATCACTTTAAACTAAAAACAAATAAAAAAACACTATAAAATTTTCAAGCAAAAGTCCCATAGAAAACTATGGGACTAATTTTTTAAAATATCCAAAAAGTAAAAATCAAAAATTGTTAATCTTTAAAATTTCATATATACGCTGAGACAAATTTAGCCGATTGTTATGACAAAATGCCCTTGTTCAGAAACGCTCGTAAATTTGTATCCCGTAGCACCAACCGGTTTTAAGCCCACTGCAAGCCCTTGTTTTTCTTCGTCACCTTCGACGCCCACAAGAACATTCATAACCGTTTCGCCGATTTGCTTATTCAAATTTTCAGCCGACCCGATTTTCAAAAAGTGGTCGAGAGTTTTAAACATATTTGCCGTTTCTTCGCTCGTTAAATTGTTAAAAGTCAAAGTATTTGATGAGACCGTATACTTAAAGTTGTCGGTTGCATCCTTTTGAATGTCAACAGTGGACGACACATAAAGAAAGTCTGGCACATATTTTTTTACAATGCTCATTGGGAACTTATCCATTCCATTTTTGATAGAAGTCAAGTCAAATTTGACAACCGTGTTAAAAGTTGCACTTCCGTCCTCTTTCACATCGCTAATTTTGATTTGTTTAATCCAAAAATCAAGCGTTGTACTTTCGCTGATTTTGATTTTTCCGTCCATTTGTTGAGCGACCATCATTTGTGCAAACGCACCAAGTTGTTTGTCGCTAAGGTCGATTTCGGCACCCATATTGGACGAAATTTCAGTTAAATGAATGGTATATTTCCCTGTTTCTTCGTCAAAAGTAATAAGGTCTGCAATTGAAGCGTTGACTTGCGCTTGCGCGTCCTTTTCGTCTTGCGTCCCAAAAATATCAGGAAAATGCGTTGCTTCGTCGACAGGTTGAGACAAAGTTTTAAAATTATTTATTGTTGCAAACAAGTCAATATCGTACTTTTTCTTAAAAAATATTTGTGTACCCAAAACGACAAGCCCTAAGAAAAATGCAATCGCAACAACCGTTACTAAAATGTTTTTTATAATTTTCATTTTTTCTCCTTTTTGTTTTTAGCGCCCTACTAACTTCCCCCGTTTTTCCAAGCAACAAAATGTTGTAATAAATTTCAAGCCACGGGGTTTATACTTTTGAGCGTTACAAAGTGGTTTTTAATTAGTTAAACTTTAAAATTTTTCTAGCGATATTATAAATAAATTTACAAAAACCCATTGAAATTTTTGAGTTACTTCCCGTCAGACCTTCAATTCTATGTCTACAATCTTTGTATAATTTTGCGTCTTTTTCTTTGAGTTCGTTCCAAAGATTTTTTTTCTTTTCAAGCGCTTCTTTTGTTCCGATTTTAATAAGGAAAATGGAAGTAATCCCCATCATAATCGACACATAGTCGGTCATATAACGAGCAAGTTTTTTGCTTTTTTTCTCAATTTCTCTTATATCATATGCCTTAAAAATAATTTCCGCCACCCTTAAATGTTGGTCGATACGCTTCATAATCACGCTCTCGTTTACACTTTGGTCGGCGCGCCCGATAAAATATCTATACAAATCTTCGTTCATATAATACATCGAGTTAATATGTGGAAGTGGCGTGTAGACAAAAATATTATCGACATAAAAAGTGTGTTTTGGAAGTTCCAACTTTATGTCTTTTAAAATTTGAGTCCTATAAATTACCGTGTGCATTGCAATAAATTGCGACTTTTTAAACTTTTTCGCGTCGTCAAAGGCAAAAACTTTGTCGATTGGAAAAACATTTTTATAATTTACAACCCTTGGCTTTTTGCCGTCCGCGTACTCGTAAACATAGTTGCATAAAATCATATCAACAAGGGCGTCGTTTTCCTTAAACTCCCTGATTTTGTTCAAAACCTTTTTAAGAGCCTCTTCGTTTACCCAGTCGTCAGAGTCAACAACTTTGTAGTAAAGCCCCGTTGCATTTCTCATCCCTTGATTAACGCCTTCACCGTGTCCGCCATTTTCTTGGTGAATAACCTTCACTATTGAAGGATATTCCTTAGCATAATTATCCGCGATTTCAGCGGTGTTATCCTTAGTGGAGCCGTCGTCGACGATGATAATTTCCATATCTTCGCCACCACTAAGAAGAGTCTTAATGCACTTATCCATATACTCTGCCGAGTTGTAACAAGGCACTGCGACTGAAAGTAATTTCATATTTCTTCCCCTTCTTTTTCTTTTATTGTAGCATACAAAAAATTTTTCTACAAACGATTTATCCTTGATTTTAGTTAAACAAGAAGAAACACAAAATTTGTATAATGGCGTTTTTTCCTTGTTTTTTTTATAGAGAAATGTTAATATATATGTATTAACCTTTCATTTGGGGGAAAAAATGAATATTTCGATTGTCATTCCAGTCTATAACGGCGAAAAATATCTTTCGCAATGTCTGGATTCGCTTTTAGAGCAAGACTATCAAGATTTTGAAATAATTGTAGTTAACGACGCGTCAAAAGACAACTCAAAAAAGGTCATTCAAGAATATATGGCTCGCGACACGCGCATAAAGTTTATCGATAAAGAAGAAAATGGCGGGGTTTCGAAGGCTCGAAATGCGGGCATTAGGCTGGCGCAAGGAAAATACATTTGTTTTATCGACTGCGACGACTGGGTTGAAAAAGACTATTTGTCAACACTTCTATCGATGTATGATGACGATGTCTGCTTGACTTCATGCGGGCACAAGTACGAATATAGAAATCATAGGTACATTAACGATAAAAAGTTCAAAGTCACCAAATTTGATAACAAAATGGGACTATGCAACATTTTTTCGGACAAAAGTTGCTTCGTTTTGTGCGCTAATAAACTATTTTTGCTTGACCTTGTAAAACAAATACAATTTGACGAAAGTCAACGAACGGGCGAAGACTTTTTATTCCTTTATAACTACCTTGCTCTTTGCGACGGAAAATCGGTCGTTCATACGACAAAAAGGCTTTATCACTACATAAAAACAAAAGGCTCACTCTCTTCAATGTCTTGCTCACTCGACAAATACTACAACAATGTTTGTATATTTGACAAATTGAAAGGTCTAAAATTAGAAGAAATAGGCGAATATAACGATTTATTAAACTCACGAATTGATAGTTGGACATTCCTTGTTTTATTGCAATTTATTTACTACGCTCACTCACTAAAATTAAAAGATGAAGTTAAAAAACTAAAAAGGCTCGCGAAATCTCTTCATCCCGAATACAAAAAACAACAAAAATTTTATTCTTCGTTTAGAAGATGTGGCTCTCTACTTTTTGGACTAATACTACTATTTTTACATTGATAAACGCATTAAATAAAAAAGTAAGAAATTTTTACATCTATAAAACCACTTGAAGTAAAAAAAGTTTTATATTTTTAAAGTTATAAATTTTTGACATATCGTAAGTAAAAGGAGATTATTTTCTCCTTTTTTTGTTTTTTTTAAAAGGTCGTTTAATCTTATAAAAAATCATTTTCTAGCCCAAAGTATAAGCCTTTTTATTAACATTTTTTGTCAAAATGTGGATAATGTCGAGAATTTTTTAAGTGGTGATATTCTTAAAAGCTTTACTATAAAAATACGCTTTAAGTCCACTCTTTTTATGCAAAATGTGCCACTGTGTTTTTCTTTTAACACAAAAAAAACGACAAAACCTATGTTTTTAACACAAAAATAAATATTTCTTTATATTATTTGACTTTTTTTGAGAAATTTTACACAATATATTTAATAACTAGGGGGTAAATATGAATAAAGTTTATGAACCATTGTTCACGCCTTGGAAAATCGGCAATGTCGAAATCAAAAATAGAATTGTCGTTTGTCCTATGGGCGGAACTTCTCTTTTTGGGTGGATGGAGCCTCACCACTTTGACAAGGACGCGGGAGATTTTTTCCTTGACCTTGCTCGCCACGACGCGGGGCTTATTATTCCTGGAATTGCACCTATCCGCAATATGATTGGAAATAGGTGGCTATATAAAGCAAATGGTGCTTTTAAAAAACTTAAACCATATATGGAAGAAATCCATAAAACAGGCGCAAAACTTTTTGTGCAACTTACGGCAGGATTTGGTAGGTCGTTTTCCATTCCACAATCGCTTGCTGGGATTGCAAAAAAGAAATTTTTGCGTGGAATGCTAAAACCAATTATCGACATCGACAGGCTCACCGCTTCGCCAAGCGAACTTCCTTCAAGGTGGCTCGCGGGTTACAAGTGTAGAGCGCTTACAAAACAAGAGATTTTGGATATGATTGACGGATTTGCTAAGACCGCAAAAAAATGCAAAGAAGCGGGTGTTGACGGGGTGGAAATCCACGCTGTTCACGAAGGATATTTGCTTGACCAATTTACCCTTCCTTATACAAACAATCGTGACGACGAGTACGGCGGAAGTTTTGAAAATAGGTATAGATTTGCTGTCGAAATCGTAAAGGCTATCAAAAAGGAATGCGGAGAGGACTACCCTGTTTCTCTTAGATATTCCGCGGTCAGCAAGACAAAAGGGTTCTGCGAAGGGGCTGTTCCTGGCGAAAAGTACAAAGAAGTCGGAAGAGACATGAAGGAAAGCGAAAAAGCAGTTAAATATCTTCAAGACGCGGGATACGATATGCTTAACACCGACAACGGCACATACGATGCTTGGTACTGGGCTCACCCACCAGCGTATATGCCACAAAACTGCAACCTTGAAGATGTCGCGCACATTAAACAATTTTGCGACATTCCAGTCGTTTGCGCGGGAAGAATGGAAGCGGGTACTGCATCAAAAGCAATAAAGGATGGTCAAATCGACGCTATGGGCGTTGCAAGACAATTTTTGACAGACCCACACTGGGTAAGTAAACTTAAAGAAGATCGCTTGGAAGATATTATGCCTTGTATTTGTTGCCACAACGCGTGCTTCCCTATGGCGCACTATAAAGGCGTTGCGTGCGACGCGACAATGGAAGATTCTTCGCATATGGCAAGATGTGCCTTAAATCCACAAACAATGGACGGCGGGAAATACGACTACGAAATGGCTAAAAAGAAAAAGACTATCGCGGTTATCGGCGGTGGTATCGGTGGAATGGAAGTTGCGCGTGTTGCGACTCTTCGCGGACATAAAGTCACAATTTATGAAAAAAGCAACTCTCTTGGCGGAGTTTTTGTGCCAGCGGCAGCACCTAGTTTTAAGGAAAAAGATAGACAACTTCTTAAATGGTACGATAGGCAAATGAAAGAACTCGGCATTGAAATCAAATTCAACACAAAAGTGACTGATTTGTGCGAAATTCCAGCGGACGAATATGTCATCGCAACTGGCTCAACTCCTAGAAAACTTAGGTTGGAAGGTGCGGAAAGATGTCTTGATGCAATCGACTATTTGAAAGGAAAAGAAGTGGGCGACAATGTCGTTATCATTGGCGGTGGACTTACAGGTTGCGAAATCGCATATGACCTTATTTTAAAAGGCAAAAAACCTACAATAGTTGAAGCAAAAGATGACCTTATGGCAGTGTCGGGACTTTGCCTTGCAAATTCGTCTTTCTTAAGAGACTACTTTAGACACAAGAAAACACCAGTTTATCTTGAAAGTAAACTCACAAAAATAAGTGATAAAGCAGTCGAAGTCGAAACAAAAGATGGCGAAACACACAAAATTAAGGCTGACGACGTTATTACTTGCATTGGCTACAACTCCGCCCCACTTTGTGAAGAATCGGGCAATATCCATATCGTCGGCGACGCAAAACGCGTGGGCAATCTTAGAACGGTCATTTGGCGTGCTTGGGATGTTGCAACAAGATTGTAATAAAATAAAAAATAATTGATATTTTAAAAGCAAAAGGCACTTGTTTTTAGCAAGTGTCTTTTTTAATGTTTAAAATAGGAACAAAATAAACCTATCTTTTAGCAAATTAACTAGATGATATTTCTACATAAAAATTATACTATATATTTTTAATTCGATAAAATAAAAGGCATCTACAAAATGTAAGTGCCTTTATTGTTTAGTGTTTTAAAATAGAAATAAATTAAATCTATTTTTTACATACATTTTTCAAAATATTTTCAAATAAAGTGTTAAAAACAAAATTACAATTTTATTTATTAAACAAAAATAAAATATTTTAGTCAAGAAGCGTGACTGTTCCGTCCTCGTCAACGCGAATTTTGTCGCCCGACTTTATTTCGCTTAGGATTTTGCTTCCCAACTTATCAATTGCGATAATTTTGGAGTTTTCCCAGTTTTTGGCGAGAATAACACCACTTGCGGCGAGCGAATCTATCTCTTCACTAAAAAGCATTGCCGATGGGTTGATTCCCATTTGGCAAATTGTTTGAATAACAAGACCGCCCGTTGTTGAGCCTATTGTTTGTGGCAAAATGAGCGCAACGCCTGTCAAATTTTTGCCGTAAACATCAGGATTGTTTTGGTCAGAGCCAATCACCTTTTTTGCATTTTTAAGCGCTGATTTTTGAAATGTAGCGAGTGTGTTTAGTCCTTGGCGGGAAACAATCGCTTCCCCTTCATATGTTCCTTTACAAATAACTCTTCCTTTAAAAGTTTTCATTACTTTTCACCCCCGCAAATAATTTTGACGATGTCGTCGTCTTTATAATAACGCGACTTTGAATATGTCCTAAGTTTGTTACTGTTTGTTATAATAGGTTTTCCGCCCGCTATTGGATTGTTTGTGTACATAAGTGGACAAATAGACGAAAATTTAACGCCATAAGACAATAGTTTTTTATATTCTTCCGTCTTTTTAAACTCGTCCAAAACATTTGGCGATGTTGTCATAATGGTTCTAAGAGCAACTTTTTTTCTTCCCGACGCATTAAAACCTTCTTCAAGTTTTTTCGTCCAAGATAAAAGTTGTGAGTAAGTCAAATGTGGGCAACCAATAAAGCAAATCCTTGGCTTTGCGTTTTTGTTTTTCCACATAACTGGATAACTGTTGTAAATTCTTTCAAGTTCTTTATCGTCAATGACATATTTTTTTGTTTTTTCAGCGATAATTTTGTCCCCAAGTTTCTTTGCTTCAGGGGTCAAATTTTCAATGTGATAAAGTCCAACCGCGCCATTTGAAGCCGTTGCCGCACCAAAATCTTTTAAGTAAGACACAACATCGTCCGTAAGTTCCGTGCCCAAAAATTTATCTAGCCCTTTAACATAAGGCACTGCTTCCATAACTTTCATCCCGATTGCACTACCTAAAATTTGCGCTTCTGGGAGTTTCTTCGTTTTAACTTCGATAATCCACGTTGCGCGTCTTCCCTCGTCCGTCAAAAGCCCAAATTTAGGGACGCGCCCGAGAAGTGACCCAAATATATCGAGCATTCCACTATTTCTGTTGCACCTTGCGCCCAAAACGGAGTTTGCAAAAACAACTGCGCTACTTTCCGCCCATGACAAGACGTCTCCATATTTTGGTGTGTTCCCCACTTCTTTTAGATAGCAAGTACAAGTAAACGATTTGCCGTCCTTTAAACCAATTTTTCTTAGTTGCTCTTCATAATGTTTTTGCTCGCTGTACATTATTTTGCTGAAAATCAATTTGTTAAGTGGTCCGCATTTGACATTTTGATAGTCAATAGGTCTAGGGTCGACCGTAAATGGATAAGGTGTTTTAAGTCCCGCGTCAATAATCTCGTCCATAATCCTATAAACTGGTTTAAGTAGTCCAATTCCGAATGATGTGACAAGGTGTCCGCAAGTTGTAACAGGCACAAATTTTTCCGCGCCAAAAACATCGCCAAACTCAACAAGAGTCTTTAAAATTTTAGCCTTTGTCTCGCCTTCCTTCCCCGCTAAAATTGCTTTTTCTTCTGCCGTTAATTTCATTTTTTCTCCTTTTCGTTTTTGTTTTTATCACCATTTTGTGCGTCGAGATATGCTTTCTTTTTCTTGTTTTGCAACTTAATTGTAATAAGTCCAACAACCCCAATCGCAATCAAAACAACAATCATCGCAATAATAAGCCTAATTGTAAAAACATTTGACACATGCAAACTATAATTAACTTTTTCGTTTTGCGCAAATGTCACATTTAGGTTTACGAGTCCACTTTCCGTTTCTCTTTTTGCAACATCTTTATCTACAAACGCAACTTGCAAAACGGAGTTATCACTCAAATCTTCGTAATCAATTTCAACAGTGTCGTCAGTGACTTCAACTATTGTTTGGTTAAGCAAAACATAATCAATCTTTTCGTTTGCTCCTGGAAGGAATGTGTATGTTATTTTTTTGCCACTTTCAACACTTGCAATTGCGTCCGTCCCGACACCATCAATTGTTGAAAAAATACTTCCATTTCCCGCGGTTACATAGGAATAAATACTCTTTGGCGCGTTTTCAGTCGCTGGCAAATCTTCCGTTTTGACGCCGACAATTGCAAAAGGACTAAAACTATTTACAATTGCCACAATTCCGTATTCAGTTACAACGCAAGGGATTTCTTCCGTCTCACTTGGAATAATGTCCCCGTCCGCGTCCTTTTTGTAGTGATAGACCTTAAAAGTTACGCCCGCGTTGTCCTTTGAAAAACCTTCTGGGAAACCAAAAGCAAGACGCAAATACGACCCGCTAGGAATTTTTGCAACTGTTCCACAAATGTGAAGGTCGAGTTCGTAAGTGGCACTTGTCACAAGTTTTTCAACATTCAAGATGTCTTTAACTGCATCCTCCATAGCGCCTGAAATTTGTTCGGTTGCTTTGGATGCAACAAGCACCAATTGACTTCTTTGGCTTTCCGCATAAAAGTTGCCTTTTTCGTCTTGGAAATTTACTACAGATAAATCTTTATTGTCAATCAAAACTGGCTCGCCAAAAACATTCATATAAAGCCTTCCGCCGTCGTAAACTTTGGAGCAAACCGACCATTTCCTTTGAAAATTAAAAGAAACTGGATGTGGCGCTGTGCTGTTTAGTGTTGCGCCCACATTTTCAATTTTAAAATAGTAGGTTAAAGCGTCGTGCGCATAATATAAACTTGGCGTAAACTTGAAAGAAATTTCGTTTTCTCTTTTATTAAAAACAACATTCTCAACTTTTGTACATGCTGACATATCGCCATATTTTATGGTTGTTACATTGATTTTGACATCTTTTGTCTCGTCAACTTTTGATAAATCCATATCATAAACGACGGAAATTTCAAGTGGTTCTTCAGCGTTGTACCTTCCCGAGTTATTAGGCGTGATTTTTCTTGCTAGTGGAATAATTGAATTCTCGTTATAGAAATCATTTACTACAACCGCACTTTGTGCGACAACTTTCCCTTCTTTTGACAACTGGTCAAGGGTTTTGTCGTACTTTCCGTAATCTTGATCTGTAGTTGGTGCTTCCGTCACTACAAAAAATTGCACATCGTAAATTTTGTCAGTAAAGGTAAAAAACTTTGGATATAGCTTATAAACTGCGTAAATATCCGTCCACTTATACTCGCTTCCATTCACGTGATGATGTCGTATGACAACATACAACCCGTCTTTTTCAAGTTCTTCCGCGTTTTTATCGTCATATGAATAATTAACAATTTGATAAGGAACGCCGTTATTTTTCTTTGTTTCAACACTCGTAATAACTTCGTCCATTCCAAAATTAAATGTCGCAAGTGTTGGCGCGCTAAACTTAATATCTGTACTTGACACAACAACATCTTCGACATAATTGTCCGTCGACTCCGCACCTAAAAGTGTATAAGTATTTTTGTCTGACGCGTTTGAATTAAAAGTCGAGTCGACAAGGTACCATTGTTTTTTAAAGCGCACCAAATTCCAAGCGTGCGGCTCGTAATTATCTCCATTTTTGTAGTAGCCGATGACTACTTGACAGTCAATACCAACTTTATCCATAAGGAGTTTAAACGCGCGAGCAAAACCTTCGCACACGGCTCTTTCGTTTACAAGAGCGCCGTATGCTGTCCTAATGTGTGGCGCAGTGACTTGGTTGGAAGCCTCAAAACTATATGAAACTTTGGTTGAAAGAAGTTCGTTTGCTTTTCTGACCTTGCTTTCAAAAATTACTTTTTCGTCTTTTTCGCCAGCGTCTACTGACGCGTTAATTTGAGAAACATAATTTGTCACAACATTATTTAAAGCATTCTCAGCGGTCTCAATGGACGACTTGGTCGTAAATCCGCCGTCGATGTAGTAACTTCCCGTTCTTCCGCTGTTTATATAAGCAAGATATTCGCCGTCCTTTAAATACATCCCAATAGAAAGGTTGTCAAAATCAATATAAAAGAGTTCTGGGTGGTCAAGATAATAAGCGTCTCGTGCGTACGCGAAATATTTAAGCAAGGAATTGTCCCCACTTTGATAATCTTTAATTGAACCGCGCGATACGGCGTCGCTTACTTCTTTTTCGCCATTTTCTTTTAGCAGTCCGCCACTATGCATTTCAGAAATTGCGTCATAAATCACCATACTTTTGTAGCCAAGTTGGTCATAATAAGTCGTAACTTCTTTGCTACTACTCTTAGCGCTCGCGAACGCTTTTTGTCCGCCAAAAACGGTCACAAAACCGCATAAAAGTAGCAAAACTAGCGTTATTTTTGTAAAAAGTTTTTTCATTTAGTCTCCATTTTTGTTTTTTAGTGTTTCAATTTCTTTCTTTAAAAAAACGTTTTCGTCTTGAAGTGAAGAAATTTGCATTTTAAGGTTATCAAGTTCGGTCTTTTCAATTTTCACCATTTGAATGCCCACTTTTGAAAGTTCTTCGTCCCCGCCTTTTAATCTCACGCCAATAATGTTGCACGCGACAAACGAGCCAAGGCACACAATGCAAACAACAATAAATGTTTGAAGCATCATAGGCGCTTCCAAAATTGGGCGTCCCGCAATTATTAGGACGATAAATCCAGTCCATAAACCTATCGCGAAATATGTTACAATTTGTAACCAAAGAAGATGTCGCCCGAGCCTACTATAAACGACAAGCGCGCCCGTGTAAGCGACACTTAAAATCGCGACAATGCCAGTGATTCTATTGTAAACCGTGTAGGTAACAAGCAAATTTGAACAAAAGCAAATGATGGCTAAAATTGTCGAAAGTCCAAGAAGTCCAAGCCCTATGAAACCTAAAATTTTGTTCTTGTGAATAACAATCATTTCACTGAGTGTAAGCCCGCTCGCGACGCAAATTGCACTTAGGCAAAGCAATATTCTTAGCGGAATTCCACTAAATATTGGCACTCTAAAAACCGCCAACACGCACATCAAGCACACAATAACAAGTGACGATAGAGAAATGCCAAGTAGGCTTTTTCTAATTTTTTCCACCTTTTCTTTTTCCATACTCTCTCCTTTTTGGAAAACAAATTTTCCTAGAAAACTCTATACTACATATATTCTATCATAAAATATCTTTTAAAATCAAATAATTAAAAGTGGTATGAAAAAATTTTTTATGCTTAAAGAACGAAAAAATGTATAAAAAATTTAAAGACATCTAAGAAAAGTAATTTTAGAAAAAAATATTATTGTACAATGACAAAAAGCATTCAAAGTATTACTTATTTTCAAGCGAAAAAAGCAATTTTTGCATAGTTTTTAGTTGTTCCATTTGTTCGTAAACCATTTTTTCCGCGAGTTCTCTAAGTGGCAAGCAAATGTCAAATAATAGCAAATTTTTGCACATATTCACCGCTCCCATATGGTGCGGAATCATCTCAGACAAGAAATTTACATCGAGATTGTTGCTTGTTCGTGCATTTTTCATTTGTTTTATCATATTTTCAAAAACTTTTTGGAAACCCGTTAAATATAACTTTAAGTCTCGGTCGGAATTTGTCGTTTGAGAGCAATTATCAACCATTTCTCTCATTTTTTCAATCCCCGCAGTTTGCTCATTTATAATCTCGTTTGCAAGCGTTTCAATGTCAGAATTTGTCGTAAAACGCAAAATATTTTTACTCATTTCAATTGCGCCTTCGTGGTGCGGAATCATTTGAGAAATAAAGGTTGTTGAAATACTATTTGTAACTTCCGCCTCGCTCATATTTTCTTCCATTCTTCCTAAAATGTTAAGATATATATCAAGATAATCTTTTGTGTTGTTGGACAATTTATAAACATTTCCCATAATTTTTCTCCTTTCACTTTTTATATGAAAAGACCTATAAAAAATGTTTTTAAACGCCTTTAAAAGCATTTCAAACAACGCCAAACACAACGCCTTAACTGGCTTCATTTTTTAATGATATTTAAATATTTTTTTTCTTTTTAAAGTACTTTTAATTCTTAATTTATTAAGATTTTAAAATTTATTTTGTTTTTATACATAAAAAAGGACTAGAAATTCTAGCCCTTTATTTAATTTTAATTGCAAAATGAAGTCAAATAGTCAATAATGTTATACTATTATAAATAAGCTTTTTATAGTAGTTATCTTGAAATTACTATAGCCACATTAAAAACATTTTTATTTGGTCAAATAATTACTTTTTCCCAGCGTAAGTCCATCTAGCATAAATAGTCGTGTTGCCTGTGACTGTGATTTGGCTAATTGTGGAGCCGTCTTTTGCAGTTGACCAGCCGTTAAACTTATAATGCCAAGTTACTTTAAACCACCCACTTCCAGTAGTATACTCCCAAACTGGGACATATTGGCTAAGATTTACAGTTTCCCCTTCAAGAACAATCAAACTTTCAATTGGGAAAGAAATAAATTTGTTGTACGCTGGGTTGCTCGCGCTATTTTCCTTACTGAAAGTCAAGGTGTAATAGTTTTTAACAACTTCCGTCCATTGTGCAACAATTTGTGCGTCGCAATTTGGCATAACAAATGTCAAGCCGTCCACCATAACGCCCGATGTTTCGTTTTTGTAGCCATTAAAAGTGTAATAATATCTCTTGCTCTTTTGACCGTTTGCGTAAGTGTCAAATTCGTAATTTGATTGCCCTTCAAGCGTAATTGGGTCGCCTTGATAAAGTTCAATAGTTTTATTTATTGTTGTGCCATAACTCGACAAAATTGTCGCCGTATACTTGTTTCTAATATAGAGATTTTCGTCCGCGCTTGGCATTTTAAAAGTCGCAATGTCCACTCTTTCCGTCCAATTTTCGTCGAGATAATAGAGCGTCGTGTCATTAAATTTTTCGCCCGTCAGAAGTGGCGCAACGCCTTCTGCAACACGCAACGACAAAATCACTTCCCCGTTATCGTAAACTTGCAAAGCATATCTTCTTGTGCAGTCAATAACTTTCCAATAAGCGTACAAAGTTGCGTTTTCGCTAGGCATTGTTGTTGTCTCAAATTTAGTCGTAAATTCTTCGTCAACAAACCAACCTTCGAAGCGTCTTGTGAACGAGTTAAAGCCGACTTCTCCGTAGACATCTTCTTCGTAAGTTGGAAGAGTGATTTCTTCACCTTCAAGAGTCTTAATGCTTGCCTTTTCTTCCCCATACTTTGACACAAAGGAAAGTGTGACATATTTTCTCGTTACAATATTCCACTTTGCATACAAAACGGTGTCTTTTCGTGGCATAATGCTTTCCGTGTACGCTGTATCCGCGTCGCAAGATTCGCTTGTAAACCAGCCCGCAAACGAGTAATATGTGCGCTCTGTTTCGCTATCTTTGTAGAAGTTGCTCAAAGTTGGAAGAGTGATTTCCGTCCCCGCAACACCCGTGATTTCGCTTATTTTTTGGTCGCAATTTGTTTCAAAATAGAGAGTGAATTGTCTTTGCGCTGACAACTTCCAGTCGCCGTTATATGCGTCCCAACTTGCCCCTTCTTTTAGCGACTCGTTGTTCGAAATAAAGTTGCGTAAACTTGACATATCCGTTTCTTGACCTATGTTTATTAGGTTCAAATTATCCGATTGTAGAGTAATTTCAACATTGTTTGCAACTGGCATAAATAGGTCGACCGTCACCCCACTTACAATATCAAACCCGTTGAAAGTCGACACTCTAAGCCCCAAGGTCATTGTGTCAAGTTTGTCGTTTTGAGCGAGTTCTTTTAGGTTTAAGGTCAATGCATAGTAGTTGCTACTACTTGAAAAACCTTTCAAGACATTACTATAATCTATTGGGTCTTTTTCTTTATTTAGCGACTCGTAAATCGCGTCCATAATGGTGTCATTAAAGCCAAAGCCATATTGCAACAAATAGTACAATGGGTCGTCAAGCAAGGTGTCTAGGTGAACCTTCATTTTCTTTTCGTAAGTCTTGTCACTTGACAAGAAAACAGGCACTTTTTCCGACCTATAAATATAAGCCATATCGTTTTTGATGTAAATGTCCAAAATCCTATTTTTGCCAGGTGACGCACCGCTGACAGTGTTTCCAAACTTGTATGGAACATCGTCATTTACGCCCGCAACAACTGGAATTGCACCGATTTTTGCACTGGCTTCAAACTCGCCATTCCCTAGAAGTTTAACTTTAACATTAACTGGAACATCCCAGTTAAGTTTAAAGAGATTTATCTTTAATTTGACGCTTCCGTTAACTTCAAAATCTTTAAAATCTTTCATATTTTTGACTGCATTTAGAAGTGCGTCAACGCTTGACAAGTCGATATAGTCACCTTGTGGAGCGCCCGAAATTTCTTCGAAATCATCGAGTGAAATATCAACTTTTGAAACATCAATGTCTTTTAGTTTAAAGTTTTGAAGAACCAAATTGCTAAGTCCGTTTTCGCTATAATCTACGCCGATTTTAATGTTGCCTAAATCACAATCTTTTATGTTTAGTTTTGACAAATCAGCAGTTGCACCAAAGTGCGAATTGCTTAGTTCAAGTTCTTTTAGCATATCAAGGCTAAATTGTGACAAATCAAGCGAAGAATTAAGAAGTTTTGAAATATCAATATCAACATTTTCGTCGCTTTCAAAACCCAAAAGTTCCATAATCGTGCCAACAATTTGTTTTATGTTGTCGCCACCAATTTTGACGAACATTTTGTTGTATCTTATGTAAACAACATTGTCTAAATATGTAATTTCAATAGAGTGGTTATTTGTGACGGAACTTGTAGCGCTCGTTCCCCTTGAAACGCCACCGCCCGCGTATTTATTAGTTACAGTGACCGCTTCAAAATTGACATATGCTTTAAGTTTCTTCGCGTCAAATTGTTTTACACCGTCAATCTCTAAAATAGCGTCAGTCCAATCAAATCTTGCTCTACTTCCTTTTGATAATGTTACAATTGTTTCCGTTGTTTTTGTTGGCTTGTTTAGCGAGTCATAGGTAATCGTCGTATAAACAAGGTCGGTCTTTAAATCAAAGGCAATGTTTTTATTTTCCTCGATTTCATTGACCGTCTTTTTGACCGCTTCAATGAGAGTTGGAACGCTTGACAAATCAAGATAATCGTCCGTCATTTCTGGCATTACAACTTTCTTTAAAACGCTTGCGTTTAGGTCAATTTCGTAACCCTTTATGTTGACGCCACTAACGCTAATTCCAGAAATTCTCTCCCCAAAATCAACCGACAAAGAGACATCACTTGCGCTTGAAATTTCTTCTCCGCTTAGTACAATTGTCAAATTATTGTCTGAAATCGCGATATTTTTCAAAATATTAAAGGTCAAAGTCGACAAGTCACCCGCGAGAATTTGCTCAAAATTGTAGTTTGGAAGAAGGTCTTTTAAGGTCGATTTAACATCGACATTTCCCGCGTATTTTGAAATAAGTTCTTTTAATAGTGCCGTCGTAACTTTTACTTTTAAGCCTTGGACATTTGCGTAAATTTCATCGTTTAAATAGTAGGCTTCGAAAGGTAGTTTTTCATTTAAAACGCCCGACAATTTTGCTTCGATTTTTTTGTTGTTGTAGGAAACCTCGCCGTCAAAGGAGAGGTCAACCCCTTCCATTTTAAAAGACCCGTTAACGCCTAGCGCCAAATACAAATTTTCTTTAAAGTTTTTTACAGTTAAAATGACCGCTCGCGCAAGTTTATCCGCGCCCTTTAAAGAAACAAAGTCGTTACTTGTTGTGTCAAAAGTAAATTTTTCGTCCGTCAAAGTTAAGGTCGCGTCAAGTTTAAGCCCGTTAAAATCAATTTCAGGAACAATAATTTTTGACAATTTTTCGTCGTAACTTATCTTAACATCGACATCATTTGCTATTTTTAAAAGTGCGCCATTTATGGTAAGTCCGACTTCACCTGTTTTGCAATAAAGTCCCGCCAAAATGACTTGTGGCAAATCATTCAAAACTTGCTTTATGTCTTTTTGGACGTTAAAATTCCTTAAAGTTCTTTCCAAATTACTAATCGTTAGATATGTATCATAATCTCCAATAAATGGCTTGACTGCTGATAAAATATCCACAATATCGCCTATTTTTGCACGGAATTTCAAGTTTTCTATTAAAACAAAAATTTCGTCGCCAATTAGGCTAGCATTTATCGTGAAAAGTTTATTTTTAAAAAATGTTTCCGCTTTTAAATAAACCTTAAATCCGTCACTAAAATCAACTGTCGCAAGTCCATTGATAGACAAGTCAAGATCGGACGATTTGACATTGAGAGCGATTTCGCCCGACACATATTTTTGTCCTAAAATGTCGGAAATTGTCGAAATACTTGCGTTTAAGAATGCTGGCAAATCTTCCAAAACAACATATTCATTCTTATTGATTTCTGGGAAATAATAGGCGTTACTATAATCAATTTTTATATTTAGCGAGTTGTCAAAAATCTTAATTTCGTCAAGCGTCACACTTTTTAGCCCGCCCGTCTCATCAAGCAAAACAGCGAGTGTAATGTCGTCAATTCCAAGGTCTTTTCCCAAAATTGTGATGATTATTTCGCCATTTTCGCCGTCCGCGAATTTAAGAAAATTGTTGATATTTATCTTTGAAAAATCAATATTTTCATATTTCGAAAGGTCGATTTTAGTAAACATTTGTGAAATAACACTGCTTTCGTCATTTCCATTTGTTAAATCTTTCACAAAGGCAACAAGTTCGTCTATTTTGTCTTTTGTAAAGGCAATTTTCTTGCCGTTAAATGTAACATAGGCGTCATTTTGTGCGTAAAAAACTGATATTGGATAAGTTTTTCCAAAGGTTGTGACATCCGCGTCCACATACAAAACAAGCCCATTTGAAAAATCAAGATTGACAGTCCCCGCAACTTTTCCGCTAAGTTTTCCCGTAAGGTCACACGCAATGTCAAGTCGGATTTTCTTTTCAGTCAAAATTTCTTTTACATTATCAATAAGTCCTAAAGTTCTTGTCACGTCGACATAGGTTGTCGTCGTTTCTGGGTTTTCAATTTCAAGTTCTTCATCTTTTTTGGCTGTAACTAAGACATTTGCAACTTTATTTTCAATTTTAAGATTGTTTGCGCTCACGCTTTTTAATATGTAATCGGCGTCTGTTATAAGGCTTAGCGCAATATCGTCTGCTATTTTAATAGGAAAAAGTAGGTCGCCCGACTCAAGCTCTTCCGCCTTTAAATCTTGAAACATAGAAAGTAACGCGTCAAGATTAAGGTTTTCCATTCCGCCACCAAGGTCAATTTCGACACCAAAAATAGGCAAAAGTTCGGTAATTTTCATAAGACTGTCGGTCGCGATTTTAATGCTCATTGACTCGTTTTTAACATAAATCATTCCGCCTAAATATGCGATGTCAATCGTAATGTCCTTGCCCGACATTTTTACATTTAATGTCCCCGCGACTGAAATATTATCAATGCTTTTTAAACTAAGTTTTCCCGAAAAAGTTACGCTAATTTTGTCATTTTCTTCGTTTGAAAGGGTGTTTGAAATTATCTCCGCTTCAGTATCTTCTTCGTCCGCAGTTTCTTTATTTTCTTCACTAATCTCTTCTTCTTTTGCGTTTTCTAAACTAAACTCAACATTTATATTTGCCCCACCCATTGACAAAAGCCCGTTTAGTAACTTTTCGCAATCGGTCTCCTCGTGAGTGCCCGCGTCTGGGGTCGAAATGCTGGTATCGTTTCCGCCATTTGAGCGCATTATAAGTAAACTGCTAGTCGTAACAGTCCCAAACGCCGTCGCCACTGCGACCACTATGAATGTTAAAACATATAGAAAAAACTTTTTCATTTGCGCTCCTTTTTAGAAAGTTAATTCAACTTTTAAGTCCTTTTTTAGCAAAGTTTGTTTAATTATGTTGTTGCCGATTTTTTTTACTCTTTTTTGTAATGTATTTTCTGTTATATATGGTCTTTATTTAGTAAAATCAAATTGCTTTTTTAATAAGTTTAATTTTTAAAAACCATTTGTGAGGGGCTAAATTTAAAAAACTTACACGACCGATTTGTCAGTTATCTTTGGCATAGCGAAATCTTCGTCATAATAAAATGTATTTACAAGCGTTCCGACGGATTTTGCGCTGATTCCCATTGAGACCGTGTACTCTTCGTGGCTCTCAAAACGGAGAATTCTATAATTCGCATCTATTATTATATCAACTCTTGGGTCACTTGTAAAGTCTGGATAACTGCTGAGCCCGCCCGTCGCTTTCATCGTCTTGACATAATTGACGACCGATTTTGATTTGTCAAGAGTAAGCGTAAAAACATAATTTCCGTCGTCATTTACTGTGACAGCGCTTGCAGTATTGACTGTTTTTGAAGAGACTATGTAGGTCATATATTCGTTCATCGTGCTACCAAATTTCGCTTTGTGTTGGGTCATTGTTTTAATATCGTCCGCGCCCGTGTTGTCTGGCGTCGTGTTCCAAGTCACAATGTTCCCCGACAAACTTCCGCCGTAATGAGAGATGTTTTCCCCTTCGACATAATATCTATTAAGCGCCTTAACAAAGTTGCTGACACTGACATTTTCGTAATAAAGTTTGTCGTTCATTCTAATGGTTAGTGCGCTGATTGACTGCGTAACACCCATTGCAAGAACACTTCCGCGTCCAACAACCTTAACTCGCCCTTCATTAAAGGTCGTATCAAACGCCAAAACACAACTTTTTGTCGCGCCAAGTTCGACTGGAGTCTTACCCGATGCTTCGTTTCTTATTTCGTCCACATCATCAAGCAAGGCAGACACTTCAAAATTGTATCTATTTGGGTCAACGCTCTTTGGACCAAAATATAGCCCGACCGCAACCCCGCAAAACATTCCAACCAAAATGACGATAAGAAGAGTAAAACGCGTGGATTTCTTCATTTTGTGCGATTTTTTCTTTTTTTCGCCCTTTTTATCTTTTTTTGACTTCTTTTTAGTTGTGCTTTCATCTATTTTAGAGTCACCCGCAAACTTATCGTCCGCTACGCCATCATCTGTAAGATTACTTGAAATATTTTGCTCCACATTCAAAGAGTCATCCACCTTTAAAGTTTCATCTTTCTTTATTAAATCATCTTTCTTTTTTGAAGCACTTTTCTTTGCAGGTTTTTCTTCATCTTCTAATAAAGATTGGTCTTTTTGAGTAACCACTACGGGGTTTACTTCTTTTTTAAAGTCCTTTACTTCGTCGACTTTTCTTTTCATATCTATATTCCTTTTTGTAACATTTATATGCTAAAATCCAAAAGTTAAACGCTGTGCGTTTATTTTATCACAACCACCGTCCCTTGTCAAATCATTTGAAGAACCATTCAACTTTAACCCAAACAAATTCGACAAGTCGTTGGTTAAAAGAAAAAACAAATTTTTATGAAAAGTGGAAAAAAAGTAAAAAAGATACAAAAAACAAATCAATATATGTGGTAAGTGAAATAAAAAATATAAATAAAATATATAGGTAACAAAAGAGTAAAAAAATACAAATATATACACAAACAATGCAAAATAAATAATTTGATATAGAAAAAAGAGAGACCTAAATCTCTCTTTAAAAATTCTACTATGTTACTTTATTTTTTCTTTCTTTTGCCATTTTTTGTTCAAGGCGTTTTCTTCTTTCTTTCTTTTCTTTTGCAACAGCCGTATAGTGAAGAGTCAAATATACGCCCAGCCCGCCAACGACAAGAGTTACAAGAATAATCGCGACGATTGGAACACCCGCAGTTTGTTTGTCGCCCGTAATTTTCCAGTTGACGACATATTCACTTGCGCCCATTTCGTCAAACGCGTAATTTTCCTTGTCTTTCAAGATAAGAATGGTCTTATAATTTCCAACATCAATCGCGCTTTCGCTTACGGCATAATATAGGTTGTTTTCTCTCACTTTCAAACTTTGTTCTAGCCCGTTATAGATAAGCACAGTCTTATAACTATCAACCGTGACAATTCTCTTTTTTATCGTCCAATTAAATTTTAAGTCGTCCGATGAGCCGTCCGCCCACGAAAGGTTGTTTTTATCATTCAAAGCAACAATTGAGACATAATTGCCCGCATTTTTGCCGTTATTTTGTGTGAAATGGTAGAAAATTTCGTTCATTGATGACGAAAGAGCAAGTTCCTTTTCTTCGCCGTCGTATGTGAAAATTGACGAAACGCTAAGCGTTGGCTTTTCTATCGCCCTTTTGTGAATTTCAAAGAAAAGTGGCGCAATTGTTCCCTTTAAGGAATAATTTGTCACACCATTTTTTAAAGTCGCCGTTGCAGTCGCAAGATATTTGCCTGCGTTCTTTTGGCGGTTGTTTTGATAGGAAATATCAACAATACTATCATTAACATTTATTAGTGACAACGTGTAATAATCTTGTTCCCTATCTCCCCTATAAGTCATTTCAAGTGGTGTGTTCCAAATATACCCGCTCACATCAATTACCGCTGGCACGACGCGAATAGTAACATTACAACTCTTTGACGCAAAATTATCGTTTTCAGCAACCGACAATCTCACATTTTCGTAAGTTCCAACATTTACAATGTTTTGGTCTTGCGAGATTGTTTGATTTGACGACACTGTAACGCCCGAAATATTTATTTTTTCGCCCGTGAAAGTATACTCAGTGACAAGCCCGCTCAAATCAAAAATAGGTTCGGCTTTCGCGAGTGTAAAAACAAATCGTTGCTCAGACGCAAGATAATTATCACTTTCTAGCACTGCAAAACGATTGCTTTGACTCAAAGCCAGACCTTCATTATATGTCGTAAACTTACTGCCAACGATTGACGAGCCACTATTTGTAAAAACAATTTCTTGTTCGGTCGTGTAATAAACATTCCCGTTTTCGTCGGTTTTTTTAGTATTTTTTGGCGCTACGATTTCGACAAAATCAGCCAAATCTTGCTCGTAACCTGTATAAACAAATTCTTGTTTTAAAAACCTAAAAGTAGGTGCGATTTTCTTAATATTTAAACTCAAAGCACCGAGTTCTTGCGTTTCACTGTACATAAAAACATAGTTTTTGTCCGAGTCTTGCTTAATTACCCTTATTTCATAACTTCCCGCGTTTAAAATTTCACTTTTTAAATAAACAGCGCCTTTTAAAAAAACGCTTTCCGTTTTGACTTCGACAACATTGTTATTTATATCCTTATAATATGCGCTAAGAAAATCATTTCTAATTTTGCCGTTGTAATCCGCGACAAAAGCGCCTTTTTCAACTGGTAACTCTTTAAGGTCTTCAAATTCCACAATAACTGGCTTTTTCGAAATATTTACAAGCCTACTGCAATCAAAAGTCGTCACAATGTTATAGTTGTCCGCCAAAGTCGCGTCAGAAAAAGTGTGTGTAACGTCTTTTATGTAAATATTTTCGCCCGCGTCGATTGAAGGCAAAAGCCCCGTCGATGATATTGTAGAACTATCATTAGTTGCTAACATATCCGCACGAAAATCATTTGTCATTTCAACTTTGTTTGTGCCGTTAAAGACGCGCGACACGACAGATGTAATTCTTAAATTTATTGTTTTTGGCAAAATGGAAATGTTTACAGCGGACGAAAAGTCAACGACAGTGTCACCATTTAAAACCTTTATATAATAAGCGCCCGACTCCGCGACATTTTTAATTTTGAGAGTGGTCGTTTTTGCACTCAAATCATTTGAAATAAATCCCGCGTCAACAACACTTTCACCGTCATTTGTTTTTAATATCCATTGATAATTTGTCGCTGTTTCGTCGTAAGTTAAAGTCGCTACAAGGTTGTGAAATGTTCCGTCATATTCGCCACTGAAACTCCCCGCTTCTTCCGTCAAATCAAGAGAAGAAAAGCTGAAAGTTACAACACTATTATTTCCCGTGACACTACTTGCAAGCGCCAAGTTGTTTCCAGTAAAAATGGCAATAACACCCACAACAAGCGCACAAAATGCGTACAAAAGTACATTTCTAAATTTCTTTTCTTTTGTCAGCATAACTGCTCCTTTTTCTTCTTATCTTAAATTTTTTTGTCAATTTTTAAATGTTTCTTCTAATTTTTATATGTTTTAGCCTTGTCTTTAAAGGTTTTAGCCTTATTCTTATATGTTTTTAAGTATTTTTAACATTAAAACCACTTAAAATAATATTTTTTACTACTTTTTTGTTT
The DNA here is from genome assembly GCA_937893125.1 of uncultured Clostridia bacterium. Classification (GTDB taxonomy): domain Bacteria; phylum Bacillota; class Clostridia; order Christensenellales; family UBA1242; genus UBA7862. Next base: position 40,810 of record CALBHW010000038.1, on the reverse strand, counting down.
TTCACTAAACTATACAAAACCCTACAAAAATGGTTAAAACAAATTTTTAGTTTTAAACTTTAAAAATTAGCCAAGGTTGGTTGAACAAATTTTTTGTTTTAAAGCGTAGTAATTTCTATCGTCAATTGCGCCACTAGCTCGCAATCTCTCTAATCTCGCCAAGTCTTCAAGTCCCTTTTGTGTGATGTTTTGCGGAATCCCGTCTTGACCTGGGACAAGATTAAACATTCCGCCTTGTTGCGTTTGATCGTTTATAAGGTCGTTTGGATTGATAGGTTGAGTGTCATTATATGCGTAATATTGGTCTTGTCTCCCCATTGGCGCGTCATAATTATATTGCCCGCCTTGATATTCAGAGCCGACATATTGTCCAGCATAATTTCCGTCTTGCGCGTTTCCTACATATTGACCTTGTGCGTTCTGCCCTTGCATATTTTGTTCGCCCGCATTTTTGCCCACATTCTTGTACGCCACCATAGGCAAAACAAAAGACAAGACGCCCAAAATCAAAAGCGCAACAGAAACAATAAGGTTTATATATTCAAAATTAAGTTCTGACGCGACGGTGCTACTTGCGTTTTTAACATCTTCTTTTACAAAACTTAAAATTATAAAAAGCAAAATAAATACGCAAAAAATTATTCTAAAAATGTCGGCAACTTTACTAAGTTTTTTTGCTTTAACAAGTTTTTCTTCCTCTTTTTTAGTGTTTGCAAGTTGAACAATGCTAGACACCAAAGAAAACACGCTGTACGCAACAAGAAGTCCAACTAAGATTGTCCCTATTAAATCCGCGTTATCAGGCAAAAAAGAAGCCACTGGCGTAATGAAAATCAGCGAACAAACAGCCACTGTTTTTGCTAAAAAATCCACATTAAGTAAATTTGTTATAAAGTCTAAGTTAAGTTTAACGCCGAGCATTAAAACCGAAATTGCGAGCAAAAAAACCGAAAAAATTAGGGTTAAAATCCCGCTAAAAATAAGAGTGCCTTTTTTCATAAAAACTCCTAAAAATTTGTCAATAAATAACAAATAAATTTTGTGTTTTTTCTAAAAAAATAATTGATATTTTTTTAAAAAAATGTGAAATTTTTTGCAAAAAATTTGTTATTTATGATAATAAAAATTAAACATTTTTTGCCTTTTAAAAAAGCCCAGCCCCACCCTACTTTTCTACATTTTAATGATATATTTTTTATTTTTTTTTGTCAAACAAAGTATAGCAAATTTTAAAACCTTTTTTGGGGCGTTTCAAAAAGGTCAAAAAAATTTTTCATTACACGCTATTTTACCTTTATTTTAGTAAAAAAGAGATAATAAACAATTATTTTTAAAATTAACGCAAATTTATTAACTACTTTCTAAAAGAATGACTATTTGGCTAATTAAGGAGTTTTCACTCTCTCACGATAATTATTTCCAAACAAAATAGCTTTCACACATAATAAAAGGTATCTAAAAAATATTTTTGCGCGAACGCTAAAAAAACATTGACTAAAATTGCACAATAAGTTATACTAGGCGTTAGAATAGAACTTAAAGGTTACAGGAGGCAAAAAAATGAACAAAGAAATCCAACCAAATTATCATGATGTTGAAGTTGTTTGCGCTTGCGGAGAAAAATTTGTCACAAAGTCGACAAAACCAGGCGAAACACTTAAAATTGATATTTGTAGCAAATGTCACCCATTCTTCACTGGCAAACAAAAGATTGTTGACGCTAGCGGAAAGGTTGAAAAATTCCAAAAAAGACACAATTTGTAATCTTTTGCTACTCAAAAGCACAAACAAAAGAACGGACTCAAAATCCGCTCTTTTTTTTGCAAAATAAAAACAAGGCAAAATATATGTAATTTTGCCTTGTTTTAGTATTTTTAAACTCTTAATTTTCTGGTAATGCACCAGCATATTTACGGATAACAAATCTTTCGCTTGATTGGAAGTTACCCGACGCGCAAATTAAGTCAAAGTAGAAATCTGTGTAGTCGCCGTCAACAACTAGGTCGTCAAAATTTGAATAACTTTTGTTTCCTTTTGAGAAGGTAAGGTCAAAATTCTTTGACGCTGTTTCGTTTAAAGAAAACGCGCCGTAACTTGCGATTTCGACAATTGTTTTTAATGCGCCGTCGACTTCTCTTTGAATGACGCGATAGTTTGACCCCGTCACAAACTCGTCAATATTTTCAAGCAAATAAGGAAAGGACGCTTTTTCGACAGTAAACTTTATTTCAACACCAACAGCATAAGTTACATCACTGTCCGCTCCGCGCTCGACGATTTGTTCAGCAGTATATTTTGTTCCGTTTAGATTTAGTGACCCAAAATAGTTTTGTGGTTTAAAGGTCGAGAAATACATCAGCGCAACCCTTATTCTATACTCGCCCGCGTCCACAATTCGCGCCATTTCATAGCCGTCTTTTTTGATTGAATAAACAAGGCAAATTCCGTTGTTTTCGTTGTAAACGCCCGTTGATAAGTCATTTGTCTTTTTAAACAACCTAAAATTGACTGGTTTTCCAAGCGAATTTGTCACTTCAATGAGCGACTCATTAAAGAGATTTGAAAGGTCTGACCCCGTGTAAGTTGTCGAATAATTTTTGACAAAAATGCCAAGGTCGGTCGTTTTTGCAATTATAAATGTCCTTTCTTTTAAAGAAACGCTCGTCAAATAATTTGAGCCCGAACTTTCGATAAAATATTCGACCTTATAACTCTTTATCACTCTTTCGCCGTCCACTTGCACGACATTTGGCGAAATTGGGAAAATGCCATCCATTTTTTCGAACTCGCCCAACGCGTTTTCGACATAATAATTGTATTTTAAAACAAAAATCAAGTTGCCTAAGCGGTCGTTTACAGTGACATAACTTGTATCATACTCTGTTCCCTTTTTCTTGCCGTAAATAATAGTGTATTGTCCGTCAAGGATACTCTCTTCCGTCCCGCCTTTTTTGTTTGGCGCAAGGGACGCCCCGCGGAAATTAAGTTCCTTATACACCGCATTCCCCGAATAAGTGTAAGACGCATCGTCGTCCGCTGGGGACAAAAGGTCGCTTGTTATGCTTATTTTTTTGAATGTTAGTTCAGCACCCACATCTTCTCTATTTGCAATTGTTGGGTCTTTAAAAATTATGATAAATTTTATTTTCTTTGGAGACGCGCAGTCGACGAATTCGCTAACCCAATCTTCTGTGTCAAAATCAAGTATTCTATCTCCCAAAACATCTCTAATTTTGACTTCTTGAACAAGCGACATATCACAAATAAGCATACTTTGAATGATAGATTTTAACTCTTTTGCGGTGTAGTCTGGGTTGTAATCGACGAGCCTATCGGTCGCATTTATGACGCCCGTAAAACGCTTTTTCGTTATCTTATAATTGTATTTTGTCTCGCCATAGAAGTTGTCCGAATCATATGTTCCAATAACAAAATATTCGCCAATTGCGGAAGGTGCGCTAGGTAGAGCATTGTCTTCGTCAGCGACGCTATAAAAGGTAAATGTAAAGCGTTTTTCGGAATCGTCAATATACATAACTTTGTTTTCGACCCCGCCCTTTACAAAAGTTGCGTACACCCCGCGAAGGAAAGAATCAATAGCAACTTCTTTTCCGTCAACAACTTGATATTCGTAACTATTGTCGCCTTCTGGAAAATACACCTTTGCTTCGCGCGCAATAACATTAAAGCCAAGTTCGGTCGTAAAATAGCAATTTTCTTCGTCAATTGTTAGAGTTATTGTGTAATTCCCGACATCGAGCATATAGTTTTTCTCCGCCCAAGCGTCCTCGGCACTGGTCGAAAAAACGGCACTTGATTTGTAGTCTGGGTCCATTACAAATTCAAAAGGCAAATTCTCAGGCAATGTAACATTAAAGACCGTTTCGTAGTAAAAATCTTGTTTCCAACTACTTATTTCGACATTTTCCGACCTTTTTATCTCAAAAAATCTAGAAAATTTCACTTGTTGGAATGTTTCAAGCCCGCCTTCGAATTTAAGCGTGTAATTCTTGTCCGCGACGACGCTTGCAACACAAATATAAAATCCCGCGTTTTGAGTGGTCGATGTATCACTTGTTAAATAAGCGTCGAGAGTTGACGCACCCGTATTTAAAACAATATATTCGCGGGCGTTATAGTTTACTCGCTCAATTGAAAGTTGTTTTGTTCGTCCCAAATCTTCAATTGTAGAAAAGACAATTTCGTCACCATTCATAACAGGCTTGACGGTCGCGCCGTCATAAACAAACTTTTGAATTTTTCCCGCGACAGACTTGTCGTATGTAACAAGAAGTTTTACATAACTGTACTCAAAATGATAATTTTTTAAATCGGAATCAATGTAAAGTGAGAAAGATTTTGATAAGCCGTCGTAAGTCAAATCTTCGCCTTGGTCACAATTTAATGTGACATCACTATTTGAAAGCGTAACTTCTTTTGGAAGAACATTTAAAGGCACATCGACAGTTAATGGTTCGTAATTTAGGTCTGCGTTCCCGTCCGTTCCCGCAACAGTGACTGTTACGGTTATAAGGTGAGTGGTGTTAGCAGATAACATTTCAATAGATGTTGGCGCGTGCCTAAATTCATAATTTCGCCCGCCGTCAAACTTTTTAAGGGTTATTTCCGTGCCATTTACGCCCGAAAAAACACTTTTTCCGTCATTTTTTGTCAAAATATTTGGTAATTTGCCTAATGTGTCAGAAAACATTATGTCTCTTTCAAAGGCAAGCAAACTTTCGTCAACCGTAATTTGCGCTTTGTTTATCGTCAAAAATCCTTTTTGAGAAAGGGTAGCAACATAGTTATTTTCGACCTTATTAAAAGAAGTAAAAACAATTGGCGTTTCCGAGCCTTTTCTTTTAACAACGATTTGGTCGCCAGTTAAAAGTTCGACACCAACAGTAAAACTACCTACATTTGTTGGAGTTGATGTTTTCACGGAAGAATTGGTGAAAACAAGGCTATATTTTGACGAATTTCCGTCGTCGTCACTTGCAAATTCGTAATCTTTCGTCGCAATCGTGAGTTCAAAAAGGCTTTCCTTGCTCGTGCCGTCGAAAGTTGTTTCAATTGATTGATTGAGCGGATTTTCCTTCAAAATAATCCTAAAATCAATAATTTCTTTGTCTATTGTATAAACAACATTTTGCCCTAAGGTAATTTTATAGCAACTTTTGATGTCAACGCCACTAACGGTGAGCAAAATGTCAAGTTTTGACAGGTCCTCAATATAATATGTGTCAGTTCCTTTTGCGTACTCTTTTGCTTTAATTTCTAGTTTCTCGGCACTATCCGCAAGCGGTGTTGAAAGCGCATAATTTAGTAAAATGCCCGTTTCAGGCTCTTTTGTTTTGTCATCATACAAACTGGCAACTAAGTCAATGTTGAGTTCTCTTTGCTCGACCATATAAGTCGCTGTTTTATCAAAAACGAGTTCATAGTTGGTGTTTGAAAGTCCAAAAGTGCCTTGTGCAATCGTGTATGGAAGAGCATTCCCTTTTGTGTCGACCGTAACTGGATAAAGTCCGTTAATTTTTGCGATGTCTGTCCCATTAAATTGCAACTTAAACTCGCCCGTAAAGGTAGGTCTAACAAAAAGATTTTCATCATAAGAGCCTTCGACATATGAGTTATAGGCAATGTTTTGTTGTTTTCTATCGCCGTAAGTAACAGTATAAGAATATGGTTTGACGGTAACTTTTCTTGTCGTGATTTCAAAATATTCTTTTGTTTCGTTTAGTTTCAAAAGATAATTTGAGCCGTAACTAAGAGTTCCAAGCGAAATTTGGTACCTACCCACATCTTCGCCTTTTTCTCTTTCAAGAGCGCCCGTTTTTATCAAACTGTCTTCGCTAGCAGGAACAATTGTAGACGAATCTTCCGTGTAAAGTAGGGCTGGCTCAGTGTCACAATAGACCTTTGCTTGCCCCGCGTCAGGTCTAATGATTATGTCCATTTTTTCAATTGTAAAATAGTACAATTTTGAGTCGTCGAGTATAAAATCAACGAATTCTTTTCCTTGAAGAAAACTCATATTTGACGAAAGTAAAACCCTATATTTTCCCGCGTCTTTTATTTTGTCGACCCTTTTTTCGGTGTTGTCGTCACCCGTAAAATAATATTTGTCGTCAATAGTTTTAAGGGACAAGACTTCGCTGTCAGAGTTTAAATATTCTGAAATGTCGTCACCATTTGATAAGACAAATTTCGACAAAAAGTTTGAAATTGTGGCGTCCGTCCCCGCAATCGCGTCGTAAATTTTAAAAGATTCGCGCTCGGTCGCGTTTGGTGTGATTGTGATAACGACCTTGTTTAAATTTACTTCAAAATCAGGAAGGGTGATGTTGTAATTGTCCACGCTTCCATTTGTAAAGGAAATTTTTGTCTTGTCAAGCGTCGCAAAATACCCTACAAAGTGGGTTGAATGTGGATTGTCAGTAAGTTTAATTCCGAATGAAAATTCGTCACCAGATGGGAGCAAAACCGCGCCATAACTTTCGAAATTTTCGCCCTTGAAGTTCGCGACTTCCGTCCCCGCGACTGAGACTGAAGAAAGGTTTACAATAAAATCTGCCGATGGGTCGGGGAAATAACTCACGGTGTGGTCGGACTCGTTTTGTGGTTTTGCGTAGTCAAATTCTTGGTCGGCGAAATTCAAAACAACGTCACATTTTTCGACAGTAAACGCAAGACGGGTTGAAGCGTCAGCGTATGTTGGTTGCGCGCGTTCGTCGAGTTCAAATGTATAGTTTTTGTTTTTTAAGTTGTCAATCGCGTAGTTGTAGACGCCCGCTGGCGCTTTTCTGTTGTTTATGCCAAGGTCAAATTCGCTCCCCACATAAACACTGCTTTTATAGTCGACATAAAGGAAATCGATAATTTCTTCCTTTTTTAAAATGTCATTTGTGTCATATGTAATTTCTATATCGTCCGTGCCGTACGCTTTTTTAAGATTGTGTGGCGCAATGGTTGCTTGCTTTTTATTTATGACAAGTCGACCAGGAAGAATAACCGTGATTTCGGCAAGGTTCACCCCGACGCCGACACTAGTGTATCCTATTTCGTAACTTCCCGCATCCAAAAATCCATATTCATTAAGTGCTTTTGGTTGCCCGTTTTGAGTGTACTCGTAGGACGCTGGCGCTGTGACATCGTTTTTGTAATTTATAATTGAGTTGTCAAGTGGTTGAAGCCCCGTCAAACTGTCGTTATTTGCCTTGTACTCGTCATAGTCGTACAAAACAAACATTTTTTCGACCGCCTTGTCGCCGTATGTCAAGTTCGTTTGGCTTTCAATAAGCATCACGACCGCTCTTTTTGTAATAACATATGTTGAACGCGTAGCTAAAATCGTGTAATTTTCGTTGTCAAGGTGGTAGGCAATGTCAGTATAATAATCTCCCCCAACACGAGAGGATCGCGTTGCGTTTGTTACATAAACCATTTTGCCTAGGCTCGCATTAGAGTCTACACCAACCCCACCTAAAATATTTTCGCCGTAGGTTGAAATAATTTCGTCGTTATAAGTATTATAAAAACCATTTTCAAGCGTCTTTCCATATGTACTTGTTCCAGATTTTGCGGTGAGATTTAAGACAAAAGGCGTCACTTCGACGGTCATTCTTGCATATTCAAGGTTGTCCGCGTCACTAGAAAAAATAATGCGGTAGCGTCCACAAGAAAGGATTTCATTCACTTCAAGCCCGCTTTCAAGGTCAAAATAATGATAGGAAAAACCGTTTACATATTCTTCACCATTTAAAACTTTAAAATTATCTTTTAGGTCGCGTCCCGCGTAGGTTATTGTAGCGGTTTTGTTTTCAAACTTAGGGAGTTGTTTTGATGTGACTGTAAGCAAAATAGATGTAGATTTTTGGTTGTCACCTTTGTTATATGTTGCGGTTATTGTGGTCGTTTTATCTTCTGCGCTAGGCCACCTACAAGTCACAACCCCGCGATTGTTAACGGTCGCAACATCCGTATAAGCACTCGACCAAGTCAAATCTTCTTTTGAAAATGAGTCGGGGTTCATAGTAACTTCAATTGGAATAATTGGTGTTTCATTTTCCTTTTTTTCAACGACATAGCCCTTATTTCCGCCCACAAAAATGGCGTAACTATCCGAAATTGAAAGTTCAATATCGTTTAATTTTGGCTCACTGCACGAGCAAGCGACGCCCACAAGTGACGCAACTAAAATAAAGGATATAATGCAAAAACTTTTAAATATTTTTTTCATTTTTTCTAATCTTTCCTTAGACTTTTTTATAACACACATTTTGTTCACTAATTTGTAAACGCTAATTACAAAATGATAAAAAAGCAAACATTTCCATATAATAATGTTATTTTAGTACAAATATATTATATAATATATTATCCTTCTTTCAAAATAAAAAAATGCACTTTGTTTTGAACTTTTTGCAAAAACTCATTTAAAACTATTCACAAAATAGTGGCTTTTTGTGGATAACTTTTTCTTTTATTTTAAAAGACCAATTTCTATTTGTTTTTTTTGTAACAGTAGTATATAATAGGGCTTGAAAAAAGGAGAAAAGGCGTGCGAGCGGTTATTCAAAGAGTGCTTGATGCAAGAGTTGAAGTAGCAAAGGAAACTATCGGCAAAATTGAACGCGGTTTTGTCGTGTTTTTGGGCGTTAGAAAAACAGACACCGAAACAGACGCTATGAAACTTGCCAAAAAAATTTGCGGGCTACGCATTTTTGAGGACAAGAATGAGAAAATGAACCTTTCGCCAAAAGCGGTTGGTGCGGGGCTTCTTGTCATTAGCAATTTCACTCTTTATGGCAACGCATCACACGGTTTTAGACCTGACTTTTTAGAGAGTATGCCTCCGCAAGGGGCGGAAAAATTGTATGAAAAATTTATTGATTTTTGCGGGGCTGAAAACACTTTTTCAATAATTCAGCACGGCAAATTTAGAGCAGATATGAAGGTCACTGTCACTAACGACGGACCTGTAACTTTAATTATTGATACGGAGAATTTAAAATGAAAAAAGAAAAAAGACTTATTACATCGGCACTAACATATGTCAACAACATTCCACACGTTGGGCACATTGTCGGATGCCATTTGCCAGCCGATATTTTTGCGAGATTTTGTAGAAGTTATGGATACGACACAACATATGTCGGCGGGAGCGATATGCACGGCACGCCAAGCCTTATGACCGCGCAAGAGCTTGGACTTCCTGTCGAAGTTTTGACGGAAGAACTACACAAAATTCACAAAAAAATTTACGAAAAACTAGGCATTAGTTACGATATTTATTCTAACACCCACACAAAAACGCACGAAGAAATCACCGACAATTTTTTCAAAACTCTTTACGAAAACGGCTACATAAATGAAGGCGAGACCGAAATGTACTATTGCGAAAAAGACAAAATGTTTTTGCCTGATAGATACGTTGTCGGGACTTGCCCACACTGTGGGTTTACGGGGGCAAGTGGCGACCAATGCGAAAAGTGCGACAGCCTGCTTTCCCCTACCGACCTAGTTGACGCAAGATGCAAAATTTGTGGAGAAAAGGCTAAACTTAAAAAATCAAAGCACATCTTTTTAATCTTGTCAAAAGGCACAGACAAATTATCAAAATGGGTTGAAGAAAAGAAAGATATTTTTAGACCTCACGTTTACGCAGAAGCAAAAAAATGGATTCAAGAAGGCTTGAAAGATAGGTGTATTTCGCGCGACATCAAGTGGGGCTTCCCTGTTCCTCTTGAAGGGTACAAAGACAAAGTTTTCTATGTTTGGTTTGACGCGCCAATCGGCTACATTTCTATCACAAAAGAACTTAGCGAACAAAAATACAAAGATTTGTGGTGCGACAAAACAGCCAAAATTTACAATTTTGTTGGGAAAGACAACATCCAATTCCACACAGTTTTCTTCCCTACAATGTTACTTGAAAACGGCAAATACAACCTTCCATATAATGTTGTTGGACTTAATTTCTTAAACTATGAAGGTCAAAAATTTAGTAAATCAAAGAAAATCGGCGTGTTTTGTAACGCGCTCCTAAATGACGACGACAAGATAGACATCGACACGCTTAGAGCATATCTTACGACCATTATTCCAGAAAATCGCGACACGGACTACAAGTGGGAAGATTACAAAAACAACACTAATAGTGAACTCGTTGGCAAATTTGGTAACCTATTTAATAGAAGTTTGAATATGCTTAAAAGTTACTTTAATAGCGTGAACGATTTTGACCCTGAAAGTGAATACGAGAAAAACGCACTCGACCTTGAAATTATTGACGCTATAAAAACTATGCCACAAAAAATTGCGGACGCGTTTGACAAGGCGGAACTAAGGGACGCATATAAACTTATTATGAACTACGCCGTCATCGGGAATGGCTATGTCGAAAAATCGGCTCCTTGGGCGCTTATGAAAGCGGAAAAACAAGAAGAAGCAAAAAAAGTTCTATGTCTTGCACTTAACCTTTGCGCAAGTTTGTGCATTTGCGCAAGCCCAATTATTCCAAATAAAACGCAAAAATTGTGGGCGGAGCAATTAGGACTCGGTGGCGATGTTACTTCTCCTAATATGTGGGAAAAGGCAAGCGAATATAACATCAAAAAAGGTCACAAAATAGGCACAATTACACCAATTTTTGAAAGAATTGACGACGAAAAACTCGCAAACTTTAAAGAAATTATGTCTCAGCCTTTCGACATAAAAGACTTTTTTTCGACAAAAAAAGTAAATGTTACTAAAAAGCTAAAAAACAAAAGTCATTTTTAAAATATCATAAGACAATACTTTATTGTTAGAATAGGGAAAACTATAAACATCATTAGATAAAAAGCCACGGAATATCCGTGGCTTATTTAACTATCTTTTTTAAACTTAGTTATATTTTTTCGTACATAAACTTTTATTAGTTTCGCGAAATGTCTATTTTTTGATTTTATGATTCATCAGTTCGTTGCTCGTCAGTCTTTTCATTTTGCAAGTCGTCTATTTGTTGGTCGACCGTTTTCACTTTATTTGAAATGTCAATGTTGTCCGTCTCTTCATTTTTCGAACTATCCTTTTCTTGGTTGTCCGCTATCTGATTTGGCAAGTCGTCGTTTTGCGAAATGTCGTTGTTATTTCTTTTTACTTTTGTTTTTCTATTAAACAAAGATTTTACAATTTGAAAAGTATTTTTCATATCGCCCGTTGGCAAATAGGCTAAAATAAGCAGGACATTTGCAAGCACAAAGCAAACTACAAATTTAACCGCAAGTAGTAAAATGTTTGGCGTTGGGATAAAGGAACAAATAAAGTAGGTTGCGACTCCGCAAACTAAAGTAATCACAACATCGAGCGCGTATCGAAGGAAAAATGGTTTCGTGCTTTTTTTGAAATAGTACTTGTACAATACATATGGTTCGACCCAAAAAGGCGCGACGAGCGTACTCACGATTGTGCCGATAACAATGCCGTTTATTCCCATAACATACGCTAGACCAACTGACACTACAAGGTTAACTAGTGCTTCCGCGATAGGCTTCCATTTATCTTGATCAAATAATCCTGCGGCGTCTTTGTATACCCACACGCCCGTTCTCATTCCCGTCAAATAATAACTAACGCAAAGAAGTAACACGGTTGAAAAGTCGAGCAAGTAACTAGCGTCTCCCGTCCATTTTGCAATGAAAGGCTGAAAAAGAGTCACCAGGCAAATCGTTGTCATTCCGCTATAATATGAAAAAATAAAATTTGTTTTTTTGTATCTTTCATACACATATTCCGTGCTAGAACTCGCAATCAAATCTCCCGCACTTGCCGTTATCGCATTATAAATCATTTGCGAAATCATCGTTAGAGTAGTTATAATCAAACTATAATTTGTGTACACGCCGAGAATTGCAAGCCCTAAAAAAGTCGAAACAAGAATGTTGTCCGTTGAAAACACGACCGCTTTGCCGACTTTATGTAGGCTTAGCGCCGTAACATTTTTTGTAATTTCCTTTTTTGTAAGGTCGTCGAGCTTTTCCGCTTTACCGTTTATTTCGGGATACAATTTATTTGCAACAATTTGCACGGAAATTCCTTCCACGAGCGCAAACAATATACTTACCGAAAAATAGAAATAGTAATTTCTAGTTAAAATCAAAATTGCAATTTGTATTCCAACCATTAAAAATGAACAAACTGTTTTTATTTTGTTTTCGATGTCGTTTCTTTGGTAGGCAAATAAAAGCGACCTTTTGTGTGCCGAAAAATACCCTACAAGCGTGTAGGCAAGATACATAACATAAAGAATATAAATGTTTATATCTGCTTCGACGCCACCATTCATAAAATATTTTATAAAAGGCGTAAGCACGGCACCTAAGACGCCTACAACAATAGCAATTATAATGTAAAACTTTTTGTATAGATTTTGCAAGGCTTTAACTTTTTCAATGTCATTTTCCGCGATTGGCTTGTACATACTAAATACAATAGCGCCCCCAATGCCAAGTTCGGCAAGGTTCAAAAACGAAAAAATGTTAGTAAAAAGACCGTTTAAGCCCAAATATTCCGCCCCCATATAATAGATGAGAACGGTACGCAAAACAAATTGCAACAAAATATTTGTTGCATATCTTATAACATTAAATATTAAATTTTTCTTTATATTTTGCGTTCTTGTCATAGTTTTCTTCTTTTTTTGTTTTAAAGTCATAAAAATTGTTTTTTATGCTTGTCTAAAGATTTTAGACTTGCCTTTTTTTAAAGCCATTTTATAAATAAAAGATTTTTTCAATAGGCTACTTAATTTTTTTTCTTTTTCTCTCTTCTTTTCTTCCTACGATTTTTTATTTTTTCAACATTTTTCTTCCCAATAATCTTTTTGATAAGTGATTTTATCTTAAACTTAAATTTTGCAAACCCTTTTGGCGGTTCAATCCACGACCCACAAAAATGATGTATCGTGCAAGTATTTTTCGTTAGATTGCAAATTTTTGTTTCGTAGTCAATTGGGCAAAAATAGTCGGACGGATAAAAAACAACATCGCCCAAGTCTAAAAAGTCATTTTTTAGTTCAATATTTGGATACATTTCTTTTGTTTTATTTGTAATAAAGTAAACATTTGTGGTTAAATCTAGTTTGTCCTTACCTATAATAAAATGTCTATTGTCATACACTTTTAAGTTTTCTTCAATCCAGTGATTTCCTTTTTCCGCCCCGATTATGCCAGTCGGAATAAGCTCGTCTCTTTCGAACCCCGAAAAAGCGTGATACTCTAAATATTTATCCAAAGGCTTCGTCACTTCGACATCGGTGTCCATATAAATTCCGCCATAATCATAAAGAACTTTTAAACGAATGTAGTCGGACACAAACGCCCATTTTTTGGACTCGTACGCTTCCTTGCAATAGACATTTTCATTTATATCAAAAGTGGTCTCGTCCCACCTTTTTATTTCGTAGTCAGGACAAAACTTTTTCCAACTCTCTATACATTTTTCTGCTAGTGGTGTTAGTGGCTTTCCGCCGACCCAAACATAGTGTATTATTTTTGGTATCATTTTTTCTCTCCAATATTTTTTTCTAAAATGTCGGCAATTTGTTTGCAGGCAGTTCCGTCTCCGTAAGGATTTTGCGCCTTGCTCATTTTTGCGTATTCCTTTTCATCGTCAAGCAAAAGTTTGAAATTTTTGTAAATATTTTCTTCTTCCGTCCCGACAAGTTTTAATGTCCCCGCCTTAATGCCTTCTGGTCTTTCCGTTGTGTCTCTCATAACTAAAACAGGTTTCCCAAGTGATGGCGCTTCTTCTTGAATGCCACCACTATCAGTCAAAATCATATAACTTCTTGCAAGAAAATTGTGAAAATCGACAACTTCGAGCGGTTCAATTATCCTAACCCTACTTTCGTTCCCTAAAATTCTATTTGCAATCTCGCGAACAACAGGGTTCATATGTATTGGATAAATAACCTTAACATCTTCGTACTCGTCAACAATTCGCTTTATTGCCTTAAACATATGTTCCATAGGCTTTCCTATATTTTCTCTTCTATGCGCCGTCAACATAATAAGTCTGCTTCCCCTTGCCCAATCAAGGTTTTCGTTTTGATAATTTTCCCTAACCGTCGTTTTTAAAGCGTCGATTGCGGTGTTTCCCGTGACATACAAAGTTGTCGGGTTTTTCCCTTCATTTAGCAAATTTTGTTTTGAAAGTACGGTTGGGCAAAAGTTGTATTTTGAAATAATACTCACCGCTTGCCTATTAAACTCTTCTGGCCAAGGCGAGTCTAAGTTGTATGTGCGTAGCCCCGCTTCGACGTGCCCAACTGGAATGTGAAGATAAAAACACGCAAGCGCCGTCACGAAGGTCGTCGATGTGTCGCCGTGGACTAGAACAATGTCAGGTTTGACATCTTCTAAAACCGCTTTAATTTTTTCTAAAATATTTGTTGTTATGTCAAAAAGATTTTGCTTGTCTTTCATAATATCCAAATCAAAATCTGGCACAACACTAAACGCGTCCAAGACTTGGTGCAACATTTCTCTATGTTGCCCAGTCACACAAACAAGCGTTTGAAAACTTTTTCTTTCCTTTAACTCTTTAACTAAAGGGCACATTTTGATTGCTTCTGGTCTTGTGCCAAAAACAAGCATTATTTTTTTCATTTTTTTAATTTCCTTTTATCTTGTAAGCAAGTTTAAGAAGTTTAAAAGCCTTTTTATAAACCAAAAAGTTTAAAACTTTGTATTTAAAAATTGTCGTAATCTTTTTCTTACACTTGTAGTTTTCTTTACAGTTGTACTCTTGTAACCATTTTTCTTTTTTAAACTTTTTAAGTAAATCTTTTTTGCCATTTTTGGCTAGTTCAAGAACAATTTCATAATATAACTGAAATTTATACGCTTTTAATGTACTTTCATCAATTAAAGGCGCTATCCTTTCTACAACCGTCTTTGTAAAATCTAGCCTTTTATTATATTTAACTTCGTCGTATGAGTGCACTATACTTCCCGCACGCTGACAATAAAAATACAAATTTTCATTGACAATCGCAATTTTAGATTTCTTTTTTAGTAACGGAAGATTAAAAAGTATATCTTCATAATACATTCCTTTATCAAACCTATGTAAACCTATAAAATCTTTTTTGTATAAAACTCGACACACGCTTGCCATAATGCCATCTGTGTAAATGTCCTTATTTTCCGTCCAAAATTGCGAATAGGTGTAAAAGGTTGCTATATTTTGGGCGTTGCAATTCTTCAAATTTGTTTCAATATATTTTCTAACCGTTCCATCTTCATACGAAAGCGTTAAACCACAAAGAGTCATAGTGGCGTCCTCTTCCTTTGTCTTGTTTAAAAGTTTTTCAAACATTGTTGTGTCGATATAGTCGTCACTATCAATAAAGCCAACATATTCGCCCTTAGCACTTTGAAGTCCAAAATTTCTTGCGTCTGACAATCCACCATTTTCTTTGTGTATAACCTTTATTCTGTTATCTTTTTTCGCCCACTCGTCACACATCGCAGGACAATTATCTTTTGACCCGTCGTCGACCAAAATTATTTCAATGTTTTTATATGTTTGATTTACAATAGACTCCAAACACTTGTCTAAATATTTTTCCACATTGTACACTGGAACAATAATAGATATTAAACAATTGTCCATTTTTTCTCCCTTAATAAAAAGTATACATATATACTATACTTATATTTGTATATTATAGCACAAATTTCCATATATCAAAAACATATTTTGACAATTAAAAATTTTGATTTTTATACTTTAAAACCACTAAAAGTATAGACTTGTTTTTTTTTAAAACTATCTAGAAAAAATGTTAATACCAAACAATTGCTTTTTAATAAAGCAAAGTTAAAACCACTAACTCAAAACAAAAAAGCGGGAGTTTGAAAAGTTTTTCCTTATTTTAATAAAAAAAATGACACTTTTTTTTGAAATTGATTTTCTCGCCATATAAAATATGGGTAGGAGAAAAATTATGGACAAAACAAATTATTTATTAGACAAAGTGTTGCGACTTGAAGGCGAAATGCAACTACAAGCACAACTTAATTTGGACACGGAACAAAAGTTTAAAACAAAAGTGGACAAAGTTGACGGCAAGGGACTGTCCACAAATGACTACGACACAACAGAAAAAAATAATGTGGCAAATAACACCCTTGCACGACACACGCACGACAACAAAACAGTTTTAGATAGCACGACCGCTAGTTTTACGACCGAAGAAAAGGCGAAACTTGGCACTATTGAAAGCGAGGCAAAAAAGAATGTTCAAAGTGACTGGGCGCAAACTGACTCCACTTCTGACGACTACATAAAAAATAAGCCTAGCCTTCAAAACACGCTTTATTCGACTTCGGGGCAAAACACAGACGGCGCAATGACTCAAAAAGCGACGACCGATTTGCTAGGTAAAAAAGTCAGCACCGATTGTATGAAAGTGTTATGGGAAAATCCGTCACCAACCGCCAATTTTTATCCACAAACAATTACTTTAAGTTCAAGCGATTGGGATTTTCTTATTATCGTTTGCAGTTCTTTTATGGGCGGTGAGCCAGAACAATTTGGAACAATCACCTACAACGGCTCGACAAGTGTAAATCTTTGTTCTATCAGCACCGACTCGGCTTACGCTAATGAATTTTTTTCTAGAAGAATCATTGCAAATTCTAAAACTTCCCTACAAGTCGGAGACTGTCTTTATTCAAATAAAGGCAGTGCGGGACAAGTATTATATTATAGATTGATTCCGCTAAAAGTTATAGGAGTAAAGGTGGTGTAATATGAAAATATGTATTAAAAAAAATGAATTTAACCCTAGTTTCATCGCCCTATATGGCGAAGAAAAGGCAATCGAAAAAGGATACGCAATAGTCGAAATTCCGCAAAACTACAAGGATTGCGTTTATGAAGATTTTGACGATAATTTTAATTTCAGTGTCGAAAAATACAACAAAAGAAAACAAGAGTATAGTTTTCGTGACGACCTATTCAAACTCACAAATTGGTTTGACAACTATTTCGATAAACAACTAAATCAGTCTTTATGGCAAGATAATTTTGCCCCTTCTCACGACGAATATTTTGAAAAAGACTATGCAAGTTTAGACGAATTAAAAGAGCAAGCAAAACTTGTCAGAAAGAAAATCCAAGCACTTAGAAATGGTTTGTCAAACCCAAAAATTAAAGTGGAAAAAGCAAAAGAAGTCGGATACACTCAACTGGGCTATCTATAAAAAACCTAAAAGTCGACAAAAAAGAACAAAAAAAACTAATCTTAAACACCCAATTAAAACTATGTGATGCTATATTTTCACTAATCAATTTATTTAACGCAAATTTATAAAATGACTTTGAATTGCTAGTCAAAATAACTATCATTCTATACTTAAAATAAACTCCCCGATACTAAAAAACAAGAACATTTCCCTTAAAATCAAAGGAATACAAGTTCTTGTTTTTTTTATTATATTTTTCTTAACTACTTTCTTAAAATTTTTTATTAATTTTTTTTATTTAATTGTTTTATTAAACTGTTTTGTTTAATTTTTATATTTAATGCTTTATTTGATTATTTATTAAAAAATGCACGGAAATTAAGTCTTTCTAATCAAAATTTGAATTTTTTTAATCAAAAATTAGTAATTTTCTTCGCGGATTTCAAAATATGATTGTGGGTGGTTACAAACTGGGCAAACCGCTGGCGCTTTTTCACCAATTACGATATGCCCGCAATTTCGGCATTCCCAAATTTTGACGGTTGATTTTGCAAAGACTTCGTCATTTTCTAAGTTTTGAAGAAGTTTGCGATAGCGTTCTTCGTGATATTTTTCAATAATACCAACCATTCTAAATTTGCGGGCAAGTTCAGGGAAACCTTCTTCTTCCGCAGTTTTTGCAAACCCTTCGTACATATCCGTCCACTCATAATTTTCGCCTTCTGACGCGGACAAAAGATTTTCTCTTGTGTTGCCTATTCCCGACAACTCTTTAAGCCACATTTTTGCGTGCTCTTTTTCGTTGTTTGCAGTTTTTTCAAAAATGCTCGCTATTTGCTCAAACCCTTCTTTTTTTGCAGTTGAGGCAAAATATGTATATTTATTTCTTGCTTGCGACTCGCCAGCAAACGCAGTTTGTAAATTTTTTTCTGTTTGTGTTCCCGAATATTTATTCATTTTTTCTCCTTTTTTATAAAAAGCATATTTGCTTAAAAAAATTGTCCTAAATTAAACCTAAAATACCTTTTTTTTATCCCTATTTAGAAAAATAATGGCATACATTATTTATTTTAATTTAAAACAGCAAAATGCTTTTTGCTTAGGTTTAGTATAAATTTTTATTTCAAAAAAGTCAAATCAATAAAAAGGACTTATTTTTTCCCAGTTTCCACCTAAATAGTAAAAAGTTTTTAAAATACATTTTTTTTGCTATCTCAACCAAAAAAAGTCAAAATGGTTTTGATAAAAAAACAAATTATGATAGAATGAAAGTTGTAATTTTAAAACAAAAGCAACTTTTTAAAATAAGAAATGCTTTTATGTAAAATATCAAAGGACAAAAAATGAACAAAGGAATATGTTTTTATTTCGGGTTTTCTAACGACCCCGAAGAAAGAGTTAAGATGATGAAAGACGCGGGGTTTAACTGCGTCATAACTTCAAACGACAAAAAATTTAACCACCAAAGCGGAAATTTAAAAACACAAATCGAACTTTTTAAAAAATATGGAATAAAGCCATCGACACTACATATGGCATACGAAAACAAAGACCTTCCATATTTCTTTTTAAAGGGCTTGCACGGGTACAAATTAGAACGCAGGCTCAAAAAAGAAGTTAGGCTCGCCAAAAAATACGGATTTTCGTGCGTCATTGTTCACCTTGGCGGGTTGCCAAGCGATGTTGGGGTTGAAAGGCTAAAACGCGTTTTGAAAGTCTGTCACGAACAAGACACGCCTATCGCAATCGAAAATTTGGACTATAACGACACATTTTTCGACATTTTCAAGAGAATCGACGACCCATATCTCAAATTTTGCTGGGACATTGGACACAACAACTGTTTCTCGCACGGCTTTGACTTTATAAAAGAATATGGTGACAAATTGGTCGCGCTTCACATTCACGATAACGACGGCATTCACGATTTGCACACATTAAATCAATTCGGCACAATAAACTGGAAAAAGGTCGCAAAACAACTCGCCAGTTTAAATCGCGACATAAACCTTGACTACGAAGTGCGCGTTTTGCCAAAGGACAACATAGACGAAGAAAACGCTTTAAAAATAGTTTTTGGTCAAGCATGCGAACTGGAAAAAATGATAAAAAATGAAAGAGAAAAATTAAAATAAATTTTTTGCCAAATACCTTTATTCCTTATTCTTTTTTGAATGCTTAATGGTTGGGTTTTAATACAAATACTTGGATTTTTAAAATTTGCAAACAACAAAAGGAGAAAAAAAATGAATTTGATTGTTTTAGTTGATAAAAATCAAAATTTGTTAAACGCTAGGTCTCTCACGGATTTCCCTTCCGCACAAGAATTACTAAATGAAAGAACAAACAATGCAATGGTCGTTTTTGACGAAAAATCGAGCGACTTAGCACCATTTTTTTTGCACACAAAAAAGATTTTCTTTGACAAATCAAAAGAAAGCAAGTTGCCCGAAATTTTTAGTCCGCTCGAAAACGATTACACTTGCAGTTTTAAACAACTTTTTGACAAAATAAACGGGCTAAACGAGAATAACATATTTCTTTTTGGCGACAGGTTTTCACTCTTTCTTTTGCCCTACGCAAAGAAAGTTTATCTCGTTAGACTCAATCTATCAAACGGAACAACCGCTTTCCCCGACCTACTAAACAGTGCCGATTTTAAACTTCTTCTTGGCGGAGAGCCTCTATTATATGACGGCGAACAGTCGCACCTTTCCATTTTTGAAAATCTCGCCGTCCAAAAATACATCCCCGCAATCAAAAAAAGTAAATTTAGCGATAAGTAAAGTCTTAATAAATTTGTCATATAAATATTGTAAAATAACTACAAAAAGATAGCGAAAAAACAATTAACCTTGCACAACTTAAAATTAAAATCAATTTATGTGTTTTTTTGTTTTTAATTTGAATATCAAGGTTTATAAAAAATTTAAAAGCTTTTTTAAAAAAGCACTATTTAGTGCTATCCAATCTTACTAAAAATATAAATAATTTCTAAAACAACACAAAATGTTTTTACAAAAATAAAAAAACGATACATTTAATAACTCTACAAGTTACAAATTGTATCGCTTTTTCGTTATTTTTCCACTTCTTCTTCAAACACTTTTCCGCTAGGCAAATTCATATTTTTCTCGCTATAAAGATAATATTTCCCTTTAATTTCTTCAAAAGGTAGGTTCTCCACCCTTAATTTGTTTTCGCCTGCGCGTTTGTTAAAGTCATAAAAACTGCGCTCGCTTAAATTTTCCAATATTTTTGTTTTTTCTCTATTGTTTATCCTAATTTTTGAAATATCAGAATATAGTGAGTCTAAATAATAATCAATATTTTCTTGAGACGCAAGGTTTAATATACTACACATATTGAAATTTGAATTTACATCAAAATACTTCCCATATGCTTTTGCCGAGTAGGATAACTCTCTAAAATTCTTTTTGACATCGTGTTTCAGCCTTTCAAAATCGTCATCTCTAAAATAGACTTGAAATTTCAAAAACGACTCGCTGGTTGAGTTGTTATAATTGTATGCCATTTCGTTTGTAATGTACTTCTTTTCGTACAACTTATTTAGCATTTTATGCGCAAAAAGATTTGCTTCTGTTTCTAAAAGGTCAACACAATATATCTCTTGGTCTAAACTTTTGATTTCGTTTCGTGTCAAATTCTTTTTGCTATTATACAATTTAATTTCGTTTACACGATTTTGCACTCTTCCAATTAGGCACGCACAGTCAAAAGGCAAGCCCTTGCGCATTTTATCAAGTTGCTGAAATTGATAGGAATGGTAGGTCTCGTGCAAAATATTAAACAAATAGCCGTATCCGTGCAAAGCGTCTTTTCGTGGGGTAGGCAAAATCGCTATCTCATTTTTTCTTGAAAAACATAGCATTTGAGTTCTGTCTCTATTGATTAGTGGTCTTTTATAAGTGATTACACTTGGCGCAATCTTCAACTTTTGAGCAATTTTTTGATTAACTTCACTGCAAAGTGATACAATTTCATTTTTTGGCAACTTGTAAAAATTTGGGTCGTCAAATCTCTTAATAACATCTCTAAATGTCATTTTATGATACTTTGTTTCCTTTACATCGTCCATTTTATAGTCGCAATCAATAATTGTGTAATAAGTGAGCATAAGAGTTTCCAGTTTGTGCCCCTTATCATTTTCCATTGCTTCAATCAAATCTTTAACGCGATTTTGTTCTTCAATAGGCGCGTTTTTGTCAACTTTAACTTTTAATAACATAAAAATTCTTCCCTTTATGTCTCTATTCTAACACACCTTCCCTAACTTTTCAACCCCCACTAAATTTTTGGACATTTAAACAAAAAAAAGCCATTTTAATTTGCAAAAAAATGAATTTTACAAAAATATTATGAAATTAGAAGTTATTTCACAAACTTGAAAGTATTTTTAAAACCAAAAATGCGTCCAAACAATACGACCATTTTTAACACAAATCTTTTTTGCGTTTTCACTAAATATTTGTTTTTTTCCAAATATTTAAAGCATTCTTCCCGCTCATCCTTGTTTAAAAATTTTACAAACCTATAATTAGATAAAATATTAAATCCAATATATTGACATATGCGTTTTTTTAGTTTTCTGTTCGTTTTAACTTGTTGCATTTCTAAATAGAGATTTCTTGCTTGGTCGATAATTTCAAAAAATCTTCGTTTTTTATACACATTCATTATTGACCCTTCGCGCTCAGCAACATATAAATAATAGGATAAATTATGTGTGTGTATTTTTTTTGCATACAACATCATTCTTCCAGTCATATTAAAATCTTCCGCAAAACCAGAATTAAAATAAAGGTTATTATTTGTTATAAAACTCTTTTTAAAAATTTTAGTGCACGCACTATTTTTTCTTGTAGAGATTTCAAGAGCCTTAAAAATTTCTCCGCCAGAAAAACAGTCGTCTTCTAATTCTATTTTTTTTGTATTTTTCAAATAAAAAGCCGTATATCCATACCAGTTCACATCGGCGTCGGTATCCATATTTTCTATCGCAAGCAAAAAATTTTCATCTATTAAATCGTCCGAATCAAAAAAACAAACAAAATCCCCTGTGGCTTTTTTTATTCCAAAATTTCTTGCATCTGATAAACCGCCGTTTTCTTTGTGATAATATTTAAATCTGTTATCTAGCGATTCAAATTCTTTTGCAATTTTTCCACTTTCATCAGTAGTGCCATCATCTATCAAAAGAATTTCACAATCCTTTGGGGTATACTTTTTAATACTTTCAAGACTTTTGGATATATATTTTTCTACATTATATATAGGAACAATTATTGATAATTTCATTTTTTACCCCCCCCTAACTAAAAAGCGAATGAATAAGGAAAAATATTCGAATTTTGCGCAACTATATATTGCAAGACAAATAAAACTATGAAACCAAGTGTTATAACGACAAAAAAGAGTTTTTTGTATAAAGGCTTTTCTATGGAATATAAAATTTGCGGAATTAAAAAAATAAGAGCCCAATTAAACAAATCTGCGACCCGCAAGAATAAATATGGGAAAACTCCAAACAACGAACAAGACCTAGCCAAAACAAATAAAATAAAAAAATTATATGTCCAATTTTCAATTTTTATCAGTTTCTTTTCTTTTAAATATGTTATAAATATAAAAAAAACATAGTAAAAAAGAGTCAAACACATCGAACGAGTTTCTAGTTCTTGTTCAAAAAAATTTGTGCTTATATATTTGTCTATATAGGATATGCTAAAGTTATTTGATAGAAAAATACAAATTGATTTTGCGTTTAACATAATTAAAAAGGTTATGCTAAATGTAAAAAGTATAGTTTCTAATTTCATTTCCCTTTTAAATAACAGTATACATGGAATCATTAAAATTGCACTCTTATGGAACAAACAAGCAATAAAAACAAATAAAAAGTAGTATGTCATTTTATTTTTCTTTAAATAAAGTAAAATTCCAAGCAAGACAAAACAAATAGACATTGACTGTCTGATGGCGTTAAAAGAAAAGAAATAAACTCCTGTAACTACAAACAAAAAAATGGAATAGTTTTTATTTAAAGACAACTTGCTTATCACAACAAAAAAAATAGTCAATATAAAAATTGAAACAACTATTTGAAAAGCCAAATAACTAAAACCAAGTTTACTAAATATAAGACATAAAAGGGAAAAAAGGAACTCTATTTCACTAAACAATGTAATTTCACCAGAAGCAATTTTATAATAGATTTTTTGATATGTTGCATTGTCGGTTCCAACATTTACAGCCCTAAAAGCCATAAAAATAAAAAGAGCAACAAAAAAGATAATATATAAAATATTTTGTTTGCTTAAAATATCTTTTAATTTTTCTCTTCCTTTCATTGCTCTTCCTTATCCTATATCCCCTTAAATTTATATCCCCCCATAAATTTCATCTAACTCTTTAATCACATTCTCAATAGAATATTTTACACTTTCAGCTTTGTTGTGAGCGCCAAAAGATTCGCTTAATTCTTTTGAATTAGACAAACGACTAATTCGTTCAGCAAAAGATGACGAATCGTCTGGTTCGCAAATAAAGCCACCTACACCATCTTTTACCAAATCTCTATTACCACGAACATTGCTTGTTACGATAGGTAAACCAAAATTAAGAGCTTCTATAATAGAAAGTGTTAAACCTTCTTGATAAGACGGCAAGAAAAAGGCATCGGACATCATCATTATATTATTGACATCGTTTCTAAAACCTAAAAACAAAATTCTATCATTCAATCCCAATTTTTCGGCTTTGATTTTTATTTTGTTCAATAAAACACCACGACCACAGCAAACAAGTTTAAACTTGTCATCCAACTTTGACAATGTCTCAATGACTGTCTCATAGTTTTTTCTTTTAATAAACTCAGCCACCGTGCAAATAACAAAATCGGAATCTTTAAGCCCTAAATTTTTTCTCATTTGAGACTTCCCTACAATAGGGTTAGTATACTTACTATTGTCAAAGCCAATTCCGTTAATTTTGTAAGCCTTTTTTGCGTGAAATTTTTGGGCGGAAAGATAATCTTCTTCGTTGATTGTAATTAGAGCCGTGGTATAGCGCGAATAATGCTTTTCTATCGGCTTATACACCAATTTGTTAACAAGTGGGCATCCACGGAAAAAGTGAAAGCCGTGCGCAGTGTAAATGCAAGGAAGTTTGAATTTTTTTGCAAGTTTACGCCCCATAACCCCGCCGACTGGTTGTTGGCAATAGACAAGGTCATAATGTTTTTCTTTTTGGAGTTTGACAAGTTTTTTAAAACCTTTCAAATTTTTTAGCGAAATAGGGTTTCTCGTAAACTCTATGTTATGCACAACAAAGTTATATTTATCTCTTAGTTCGTCAAACCAAAAACCCGTTTTGGCACAAACAATTTCGACATCATTCCCCATTTCTTTCAAGTGTTTTATATGCGGAATTAAAAACTGCCAAATCATATTATCGGTTGTCGCAACAACAACAATTTTTTTGCCTTTTAGCATACTTCCTCCGATTAAAAATATATCATATAATAAAATAATATCAAAATAAAATCGCACATAAAGGATTTCGTTTTAAGCCTATATGGAAAAATATCCTATATAAATATGTAAAAACCAAATTAAACTAGCTTTTCAATAATCTTTTCTACTTGTTTACTAACATAACGCCCGCTCACAAAAACCTAACATCTACTGCCTTGCCATTAAAAGGTTTTGTTAACAAAAAAAAGAGTCATACTTTTTTTACTAATTTATGTAAGTATCACTCTTTTTTATTTTTCTACTTTTCTTCAAAAGTAGTGCCACAATATGGGCAATAGTATCCAGTGTCCGTTTTGGTGAGTGTTGCGCCACAAGCGGAACATTTGTTTTGAATACGCTCGCGCTTTGGGGCTTTCTTTTGGTTTAGCGTCAAATTTTCGCCGTCAAATATGTAGCCGTCGATGTAATTATTAACAATTGATTTTTGGACAATTTCTTTAACTTCCTTTTCGTTCCACTGTAATTGCATTGCGATTTCTTTGACCGTCAAAATATGTTCTTTTGTAACACAATCAACAACGCGTAATGCTTTCTTCTTTTCACCAAACATAACCCACGCCATAGGAGAGCCATAAAAGCCAAAAACACAAGCTATTATCCCTAAAATCAAAAGCCAAGTCATTCCATTTGACGCACCAAAAATTATGGCTGGAATCCCCGCCACAAACCCGACACTTAAAATAAGTGCGGTCACAAATGATTTTGTAATTACCCTATCAATCAATCTTTTTTCTTTCATATAAATATTTTAATCTATTTTGCATTAAAATGTAAAGGATTTTTCGTTATATAATTAAAAACCGAAACAAAGAAATATCACAATATGACACTTAACAAGCACTAAAAGTGTTGCATATTAGAAACCGCTTTCCGCTTTTTTCTTGACAATTTCACACTTATCAAGCACTAAAAGCGTTGTATGTTGAAAACATTACTATAAAAAGTCACACTAAAATTATTTATAAAACAAAAAAAGCCTTTCTAATTTTTTTTCAATTTTTCGCACTCAAATTTTACTGTTTTTCGTTTTTATTCTAGGAAGTAAAACCTTCGCTTTTCCAATAGCAAAAATATCACTACGCTAGTAATATCATTCGTTTAAGAAAATATCATTATAAACAAAAAAAGTCTTTCAAAATAGAAAGACCTTTTAATATGGTGGGCAATAAGAGACTCGAACTCCTGACTTCCACTACGTCAAAGTGACACTCTACCAACTGAGTTAATTGCCCATTAACTTTTGGAATGTTTCCATTATACACTCCAAAAGTAAAATAATCAAGTAGTTTTTACAAAATTTTTATTTTTTTGCGCAACTTTTTAATTTTTCGACATTTTTTGTCTTATTTCGACAATTTTATTGATTCTTGACTTTTTTCGACAATTTTTGACTTTTTTTTCTCAAATTCTGCCAAAAAGCCAATTTTTAAACAATCAAACTTTTCGCGATTTTTGACAGTTCAAACTAATCACAACTTATTCAAATTTATAGCGCGATTACTTTCTTTTCTTCTTGCTCTTTTCGTCGTCTTGTGGCTCTTCAATTTGTTCGTCAACCTCTTCGTTTAAAGGTTCACTTGTCTCTTCTTCCACATTTACTTCGACAACCTCGGCGTATTCTTCTTTTTTGTCGTTTTCTTTTTTTTGCGCGACTGGTTCACGATTTAGATATTTTCTAAGGAAGGAGACCGAGAACGCTGAACCTGCAACAAAGACTAGACTCAACAAGAACGAAACAAGCATTGCAACAAAACTTAAATTTCCAATGTAGCCTAAGAAACAAATTAGAAATGCGTCCATTGTGCCAGCGATTGTAACGACGACGGCACGTCTTAAATATTTGTATTCCTTATTGATTGGGAATTTGTCGACGAAAAGGTTGCCAAGAAATCCGATAAGCGCAAACGAAATGATTTGACAAATATTCATTCCAAGTTCACCCCAAGTAAGGAAAACACCGCTACCATATGCAGAATCAGCATAGGCGCATAGCAAGAACTTGCTTAGGAAAAACACCCCAAAGGTTGCAAGTAGGCAGAAAAACATTTTCTTTGCGTCATCTTTGCTATATTTTTCGTACATAACAATGAGCGAAAAATAGACAAGTGGCATAAGGACCGCCGACATCATAACAACATAATTGCCGAAGAAAAGCACTCCCGACAATATATATGTAAGGGCAACGGCTATGACTGAGAACAAAATAAGCCCGTTTTTGTTAAGAAAACTAAAAGCGACCCAAAGCCCAAGTAGTCCCAAAACTAAAAAAATAAAAATAGCACTCCAATGAATCATTTTAACTCCTTTTGCGTCCGTGTTTCCCCGCACGCACATCTATATCTAGTATATTACAGCATCATAAAAAAGTCAACAATTATGTGACATAGAAAAAATTTGATTTTAAAAAGTTGAGAGACATATATAATAGTTTAACTAAAACAACAATCGCACTCTGCCTGTTACTTTCACGAAACAAACAAAAACATATTCTAAAAATTTCTTATAACCAAACATCAAACTCTATAAAGTTTTCGGACGCCGAAATTTACTATAACCACACGCTTTATATTTTTTAAAACTAAACTTTTTGACTTTTTTACACCACTCCAACAAAAACTTTTTATCCTTTAAACTACTCCACTTCCAAAATGTGAATAGCGTTTGTTGTGCCTTTTAGCGCTATTGGAAGTCCAAGCGTCACAATGATTTTGTCGCCCGTCTTTGCAAGTTTAAGATTTTTTGCGACAGTCGACGCGAGAGCGAGCATTTCCTCTTGTGTCTTTTGCTCGTTTGCCAAAACTGGTGTCACGCCCCATGTAAGCGCGAGTCTATTAAAAGTATAACTATCGTGCGTCACAGCCACAATATCCGCTTTTGGTCTAAAACGCGAGATAGCGTCCGCAGTTTTCCCTTTGTCCGAAAAGCACAAAATAGCCTTTGCACCAACCGCACGAGATGACGCGCACGCAGAATATGCAATTGCGGATAAACTCTTGTTTACGCTTGTGTAGTTACACAAAAACTCGTCGTCGTAACTGACCATTTTTTCGGTTGCTAAGGCAATTTTAGCCATAGTGTCGCAACTTTCAATTGGATAGCACCCGCTTGCCGTTTCGCCCGACAACATAGTTGCGCCCGATTTGTCGTAAATTGCTTGCGCGACATCAGTCGTTTCCGCTCTAGTTGGACGCCTTTGAGTTGTCATACTTTCTAGCATTTCGGTCGCGACAATAACCTTTTTTGCGTGCGCTATGCAGTGCGCAATCATATTTTTTTGAACGGCTGGAATTTGCTCAATCGCTATTTCCGTCCCCATATCCCCACGCGCGACCATAATTCCGTCGCACGCGTCAATTATAGTGTCAAGGTTATTTATCCCTTCCAAACTTTCAATTTTTGCAATAATTTCTTGGCGCCCGCCGTACTTTTTAATGGTTCGTTTAAGCGCGTCAAGGTCAGATTTGTTACTTACAAAAGACGCGGAAATGTATTCGACATCGTTTCTCACCGCAAACTCAATATTCTTATCATCCTTTTCGCTCACATAAGGAAGTGGCAAGCGGATGTGCGGAATGGAAATACTCTTGTGGTCGCTTAAAACCCCGCCCACACTCACGCGACAAATAAACTCTCTTTTTGTGATTTCCTTTACCACAAATTCGAGTAGCCCGTTGTTTGCGTAAATTTTTTGGTTAACCTTCAAAACTTTTAAAAGTGCTGGATATGGACAAGACACAACCCCGCTATCCCCCACAACATCTTCGACTGTAAAAATAAATTTGTCTCCTTTTTTAAGTTCGACACGGTGATCTTTAAACGTCCCTATACGAAGTTCAGGTCCGCAAGTATCGACCATAATTGCGCAAGGCAACTTCATATATTCTCTTGCACGTTTGACAAGGTTTAAAGTCTCTTGGTGACTCGTCAAATCGCCGTGGCTCATATTAAGGCGCGCGACGTTCATTCCCGCCCTTAAAAGTTCGACAATTTTTTCAAAACTATTGGTCGAAGGACCAATTGTGCATACAATTTTTGTTTTTCTCATTTTTTACTTCCTTACAAAATTATTATACAACTTTTGTGCCCTCTTATCTACTTTTTTTTAAAACATTTTTTATTTTTTTTAAAAAACTTTTTTAACGCGCCAACACTGACCCGCGAGTCCCATTTTTCGGACTTTCTCGTCGTAAGACAGACCGTACCACGCTACTTTTCGCTTTTTATCCATAGTCCAAGCGGTCGAAAAACTAAGAAAATATGAAAATTTCATAAAATCTAATCAAAAAAAGTTTACAAATAGGCTTAAAATCTTTATAATGAAAAAGTTAAAAAAATATTAGGAGCTTTACACTATGAAAAAAGAAATAATATATGAAGAAGTCTTGTCAATGCTTAACGACCGCGTGGACTATAAGTCAATTACCTTGTCCGATGTTGCAAAGCGTTGCGAAATGGGAAAAAGCACAATTTACGAGTATTTTTCAAGCAAAGACGAAATGATTTATAACAGCATTATTTATTATCTCAACAAGATGATAAAGTTCTTTTCGTCGAGTTTTAAAGTAACCACTTTTAGGTCGAGTTTAAAGACATTTTTAAAGGCAATTATCATCACTATGAAAGCAAATTACTGGATGGTTATGCCTTGGACTTTCCTTGACAACTACGCGCCTTTCCTAAGTGAGGACAACGCAGACACAATTACTGAAATGTTGTATAAATGTCGCGAAGTCATTTATTCGCTTTTCACACAAATTTGCGAAAAGGGCGAAGATGAAGGCACTCTTTACAAGATTGATGATGTTTATTTGAACTTTGCTTTTTGCGGAATTATCGGCGCGCTCACCGAAGAGATTGACAAGGATTTCGACTTTGACAGCGACGACGCAAAATATCTCATTGACGACCTTTGCTCGTGCGTCGTAAAACAACTTAACTAATTTTCGCAAC
Source organism: uncultured Clostridia bacterium (assembly GCA_937893125.1). GTDB lineage: Bacteria > Bacillota > Clostridia > Christensenellales > UBA1242 > UBA7862. The sequence goes on along the minus strand of CALBHW010000038.1, from coordinate 11,064 downwards.
TTTTGCACAATATATATGTAAATATATATATAACTATATGTATTACTATTAAGGACAAATATGGAACAAATCGAAATTGATTACGAAAACGGTCTGACAAAAGCGCAGGTCGACGAAAGGGTGAAAAATAAGCAAGTCAATACGCTTTTAACTAAAACAACAAAATCATATGCTAGAATTATTTTTGAAAATGTTTTTACTCTTTTTAACATAATTTGTTTTTTGATTGCAGGCATGCTCGTCGCTATCGGAAGCACAAAAAATGTTTCCTTTGCGGTTATCTTCTTGTGTAACCTAATTATCGGGCTCGTGCAAGAAATTAGAGCAAAAAAAATGGTCGACAAAATTAGCGTCATTAACGACTGCAAAGTCGACGCCTTGCGCGACGGAGAACGCGTTTTAATTCCCCAAAACTGCGTTGTAAAAGATGACATCGTTTTTATTAAAAATGGCGACCAAATTTGCGCTGATAGCGAAGTCGTGGACGGCACAGTCGAAGTCAACGAAAGTCTTTTAACTGGCGAAAGCAAGCCTATTAAAAAACAAAAAGGTGACAAACTTTTGGGCGGGAGTTTCGTCGTAAGTGGCACGGCGAAAACCTTAATTACTAAGGTCGGGCTTGAAACATATAGTTCGACTTTGATTAAAAAAGCGCGCGAATTTAAGGAAAATCAAAGCGACATTTTAAAGACGCTTAACATAATTATTCGCTCAATCGGCTTTATTCTTATTCCGCTTGGCGTTTTAACTTTTCTTGATTTGCGCGGAAGTTACGACCTTAAAGCCACAATCGAGCGCACATCGGGTTCAATTATTGGAATGATGCCTGTTGGAATGTTTCTACTCACGAGTGTTTCGCTTGTTGTTGGGGTCATAAACCTTGCAAAAAAGAGAACGCTTGTTCAAGAACTATATTCAATTGAAATGCTAGCGCGCACAAATGTTTTGTGTTTAGATAAAACGGGCACACTAACTGACGGCACAATGTCAGTTAAAAGTGTTTTAGGCATTGACAAAAGTAGCGACGATGTCACTAAAATTATGCAAAATTATTTGCACGCGACCAAGACTCAAAACAACACCAACCTTGCTCTTTCAAAATATTTTTGGGCGGACGAAACAACACTTGAAACACCCAAAAATATAGTCGAGTTTAGTAGTGAAAGGAAGTTTTCCGCGGTCGAATTTGAGACGCTTGGGACTTTTATGCTCGGCGCGCCCGAATTTGTGACAAATAAACTCGCGAAAGACACAAAGGACACCATAAAACATTTGACAAGCGAAGGCTACCGCGTCATTGTTTTGTGCGAGTCAAAAGAAAAAAATATTGACGAAAACATCTCAAAAGATAACACCCCAATCGCGATTATTACAATTGAGGACAACATTCGCCCAGACGCAAAAGACACTATCGCGTGGTTTAATAATAACGGCGTCGAAATCAAAATTATTTCGGGCGACAATGTTGACACAGTGAGCAACATTTCAAGAAAAGTGGGGGTCGCGGGCTATGACAAATGCATAAGTTTGGAAAATATGTCGCTTGACGAAGTTGCAAAAATTGCGGGCGACTACAATGTTTTTGGGCGCGTGACGCCAGAACAAAAATGCACGCTTGTTAGAGCCCTGAAAGCACAAGGTAAAAAAGTTGCAATGACGGGTGACGGCGTAAACGATATTTTGGCGCTCAAAGAATCGGACTGTTCAATTGCTATGGCGAGCGGAAGCGAAGCAACAAGGAGTGCTAGCAACCTTATTATGCTCGATAACAATTTTTCCGCAATGCCAAGTATCGTCGCGGAAGGTAGGCGAGTTATAAACAATATTTCAAAAGCGTCAAGTCTCTTTTTAACAAAAACATTTTTTGCAATATTCTTGACCATTTTTGTCCTTATTTCGCCAACCTACGACTACCCTTTGCAACCAAACCAAATTTTAATTTGGGAAACATTCTTTATCGGAATCCCTGCCTTCTTCTTGGCGCTTCAACCAAGCAAAGAACGGGTCGATGGGTCATTTATTGCGAGTTTGTCGTCAAAGGCACTTCCTGGTGCTCTCGTACTTTTCCTTAGTAGTGTCGCGTGCTACATCTATTGCTCAATGACAAACCAAATCGAACTTATAAGCACACTCATTTCCTATTGCGTAACTTTTGGCGCGTTCTTCATTCTTCTCACACTTTGCTTGCCACTCGACAAATATCGCGCGCTAATCGTTTTTTCAATGCTACTACTTGCAATCGCGACATTCGCAATTCTTCCAAATTCGTTCTTTAATTATGTCGAACTTGGGAAGCCAGAACTAATATTTATTGCAATAAGTTTATGTGCAATTTCCCTTCTCTACTCGGCTTTAAAATGGTTATTTGAAAAGATTTTTCTATTTTCAATCAAAAAAAAGTCACAAAAAGCGAAATAGCAACGACAAAATCTAATAATAAAAATTACAAAAAATATAAATGATATTTAGTAATTTAAACCAAAAAAAATCCTAATTTTTTTAGGATTTTTTTGCTTTAATATTACTATTTTAAAATTTATTTTTTATATAATTTTTAATTGATTTTTCATATAATTTTTTATGTGATTTTTTTAAAGATTTTTTTACAATCATTTTTCATACATCTTGCTTCATAAGCGAAATGTATCAAAAAAAAATATAAGAAAAATATATAAAAAAATTATCCACATTTTGCGTTAATTTTGTGGATAATTTTGTTAATAATATTTACTTGTTTTTTTAAAAAATTATTTCAACATTTTTTTAAAAAAACTAGTCTAACTTTTTGGAAAAAAAACTAATTTATTTACATCTTTTGAGGTCTAAAATTTGAAATATATTCTAAAACTAAATTTTTAGTTTACTTATCATAAATCGAATATTTGCAACCGCAATAGTTTTGCCTATAAAGGTTATATTCTTTAGATTTTTTTATTGATATAAGATAGCCGTCCTTTTTCTTAAAGTCACTCACCAAATATTCTATGTCGTATTTTTGTGCCAAATTTTGTCCGATTTCGTTAATGAGTTTTGCGTCTTTGTGTGGGGAGACGCTAAGAGTTGTTGCAAAAATGTCAAAGCCGTTTTCTTTTGCGTATTTAGCTGTTTTATCAAGGCGCAAAGCAAAACATATTTTACACCTTGCCCCGCCTTCTTTTTCCTTTTCAAGTCCCGCGAACGCCTTATAAAAAAGTGGGCTGTCGTCGTATTTCCCGTCAATAACCACGGCGTCAATGTGAGCTTCTTTTATGTAACGCATTTGTTCAGACAACCTATGCAAATATTCTCCTACGGGATAGATATTTGGGTTATAATAAAATACGGTCAAGTCGTACTCGTCCTTTAATCTATCTATGCACGCCGTGGAACAAGGTCCACAACAACTATGTAACAACATTTTCTTTTTCATAAACCTACTTTTAGAAATCAACACAAAAGGTTTTATTGGTGACATTTTAGATGTATTTTTAAAACACACCAATCAACATAAAACATCAAAATTTATCAAAACACCTGTCTACCTACTTGTTGTATTTTGTTAATGTGTTGTTTATAATAACAAAAATTTATTAAAACGCTTATCACCACCTACATATATAGTATCTTCTTGTATGCTAGGAAATGGAGTGTTTGGCTTACTGTGAGAGTTCTATGCAAGCGTGTTTGAAATAAATTTTGAAGTTGCTTTAAATTTTTTTGTATCGATTTTTCTCCCATATTATTATATCATCGCTAAAAAGATTTTCAACAAAAAATATTAAGTCACTTTTAAAAAAATTTTCAAAAAAAGTATTGTATTAAAAGGTTTTAGTGTCTTTTTGGCAACAAAAAAAGGGCTTTAAAGGCCCCTTTTGACTTTTTCTTATAGACTACACATTGAGAAGTCTCAAAATGTGTTTTTGTAAAGCCATAAAGATGATGTCAAGAATCCAAATGATGTTCCATCCAAGGATAATTCTTAGAATGCCCGCGACCCATTTGCCTTCCATAATTCTGGTAACTGCGCCCAAAATCCAAGATGTGACAGGAATGATTGCGAGAATCAAACTAACAACATAACCTAGTCCGAAATAATCACTCTTTTTTGATTTTGCCATATTTGTTTCCCCTTTTATATAAATATACGCTGATATTATAATATTATGACAAGAATTTGTCAAATTATTTGCATATTTTAAAAAACAACTTGAAAAAATTTTTATTTAAAATTCATTCTAAACTGCAATTTTATAAAAATGCTATACAATTAGTAATGTTTTTGCGATCTCAAACTAGCGGAAAAATTAGGACATCTTATAACTTGCGCTAATGGTTGCACTTGAGTTTTCGTATTGGTCGATTTTCTTTTGAAGGCGTTTTATGCAAACAAATTGATAAACTATCCCAACAAGTAAAATCGCGATAATTGCAATAATCATTCCAAGAAGTAACTTAGATTTTTTATCGTTTTTGTCCATATTTTCCCCCTTTTTAACTTTTGTACTTCTCAAATTAGGTAGGCTGTTTTGTCACGCTTTTGTTTTCTTTTGTTTTCCTTTTTTTAGTATAAAACGTCACAAAAAATTTGGCAAGCAATTTGAGAAAATATCCAGACAAGAAAAAAGCAAAAATGTAGGCAATAATGCACACAAAATTGATTTCGCCATAATTAAGCCTAAGGTTACAAAGGTAAGTTGCAAAAACTAATGCCACAAATATTACAAATTTACCCGTTTGGGCAATAAGTTGCCCTATTTTCAATAGACACATAGCTAAAATATGCCCCGTTTTTATAAAGAACTCTTTTTGCTTAACTTTTCTTTTTTCTTGCTCTTTTTTTCGCTTTTCAAACCGTTTTTCTCTTAGTAAAATTTTATCACTTTTCTTCTTTTCAACTTTTAGTTGCTTATTTTTTTGTTTTAAAGTATTTTTTGCCCGCGGTTTTTCTTGTTTGTCTTTTTTTGAGACTATTTTTTTTGATTTTTCATTTTCTAAAAGGTCGGTTGATAAAAGTTTTCGCCTATCAAGAAAAGAAAAAATAAAGCGCGCAAAATAAAAAATTAGCCCACAAACTGCACCTAAATAGAGAAAAAGTAACAAAACATAAGGTTCACTTAATGTCGAAAATAGGGTCATTTAAACAATCTCTTAAAGAAATTTTGCTTGTTTTCCGTCCCGATATATTTTAGTTCGTTTACTGTTCCCACAAGGTCAAGAAGCCCCGCGTCAACATCAATTTTTGTAATTGTTAGTCCCTCTCCCGCAATCAAAAGGTTACTTCCCGCGACTTTCACTTGAACCTTTGTCTCGCTTGCTTCGTAAACCTTTTCTACGCCAGTTAGGCTCAAATTTTTCCTATTTTGCAATGTTATTAAACTGTCCGAAAAACTTTTTTGTGGTTGATTATTTTCCATATCTATTCCCCTTTTCTTTAAAAAGTTATTATAATAAATATGAAAATTTTTCTTAAAATATGTTTTTTATAAAACAACCTACATAAAATCAATAAAACGTTTCAATCTTACTACCCCGCGTCGAGCCAAGCCCTTCAACTCGGATTGTTTCCACAATCACTCGACTAGCGGGCTGTCTCTCCTTATCCCCAAAAGTTTCACATTCGTTGCTACTTTTGGGGACCCAACTACCCCTACCCCCCTTCGGGGTACTCCCCCTTACAAGGGGCAACCAGCGAAACTCAGTGCGCCCTTTAACATAGGGGATAAACAAAAGACTAAGTGAAGTAGACATATAAAGGTTCTTTTAATGCCATAAAAGCAAAACACCCTACAAATGTAGAGTGTTTTTAAAATTTTAATGTAAGCATTTTTTTTCAAAAACATAGCATATTTTTTTGATTTTGCTTAAAGAAAACTATTCTTCCGCTGGGGTTTCGACTTCTAATTCAGTTTCAGTTTCAGCGTCGTCGTCGTCATCTTGATGTTCGGTCACAGAAGCACAAACAACTTTATAATTTTTATCTTTCAGTCTCATAATTTTGACGCCTTGCGTGTTACGACTAAGAGAACTAATTTGCTCGACTTCAAGTCTAATAATCGTTCCGTTGTCCGAAATCAAAATAAGGTCCTCGTCAGGTTTAACTTGTTTTAAGTTAACGAGTTTGCCCGTTTTTTCGTTGAAAACACCCGCTTTTATGCCTTTTCCGCCACGAGATTGAAGCCTAAATTCGTCCGTTGCACTTCGTTTGCCGTAACCGTTTTCGGAAATTGTCAAAATTTCGCAATCAGGTTTAATTATCGACATATCGACAACATAGTCCTCTTTGTTAAGGGTTATGCTCTTGACACCTTGCGAATTTCTACCAAGACGCCTAATATTTTGCTCGCTAAAACGGATACATTTCCCATCGTGCGTTCCTATCAAAATTTCGTCTTTGCCGTTTGTGACTTGGACGGAAATAAGTTTGTCGTTATCAAGAAGTTTAATGGCAATTTTGCCGTTTTTGTTAATATGTCTAAACTCGTCAATTGTCGTTTTCTTAATAAGCCCGTTCTTCGTCGCCATAACAAGGTTACCCGACTCGTTGTCGTCAAGTTTGATAATCTCAGTCACAAGTTCGCCCGACGCGATTTGAAGGAGATTTATCATCGCCCTGCCTTTCGTGTTCTTTTGTGCTTCTGGCAACATATATGCCTTTTTCGCGTACACACGCCCTAGATTTGTGAAGAAAAGCAAATTGTCGTGCGTGTTGCACACAAACATTTTTTCAACAAAGTCGTCCTCTTTTGTCTTGTGCCCCGAAACACCGACCCCGCCACGCCTTTGCGACTTGTACTCGCTAACTGGTTGGCGTTTGATGTAGCCTGTGTGAGTTAATGAGACAACAATGTCCTCTTTTTCGATAAAATCTTCGATGTCAAGGTCGTTATAGTCGATTGTGATTTCCGTCCTTCTCTCAGTCGCATATTTTTCCTTAATTTCGAGAAGTTCGGTTTTTATAATGTCAAGAACGCGTTGGTCTGAGCCCAAAATCGCGCGCAAATCTTCAATAAGCGCCTTAACCTCGCGCAAATCTTCTTCGATTTTGTAAACTTCAAGACTTGTAAGTCTTTGAAGTCTCATTTCAAGAATAGCGTTCGCTTGGCGTTCGCTAAGTCCAAATCTCTCGCAAAGTTTGACATTTGCGTCGTTTTTGTCTTGGCTTGCCTTAATAATTTTGATAACTTCGTCTACATTGTTAAGCGCAATAACAAGCCCTTCCAAAATGTGCTCTTTTTCAAGCGCCTTCTCTAAGTCGTATTTTGTTCTTCTAACAACAACTTCTTTTTGGTGCTCTAAGTAGTAGTAAAGCATTTCTTTTAGGTTCAAAATCTTTGGTTCGCCGTTTACTAGAGCCAAGAAAATAATACCAAAAGTTGTTTGAAGTGGGGTGTGTTTATATAGAAGATTAAGCACAACTTGTGCGTTTGCGTCGCGTTTGACGTCAACAACAATACGCATTCCGTGTCTGTCCGACTCTTCTTTAATGTCGCTAATGCCTTCGATTCTCTTGTCTTTAACAAGGTCGGCAATTTGCTCTATTAGTTTTGCTTTGTTGACTTGGTAAGGAAGTTCTGTGATAACAATTCTACTGTGCTTTTCGCCTTCTTCAATTTCACATCTCGCGCGAATAATAATCGAGCCACGCCCCGTTTTGTACGCTGTTCTCGCCCCCGCACGCCCGAGCAAAAGCCCACGCGTTGGGAAGTCTGGCGCTGGAATGTATTTTATAAGGTCGTCAATGTCAATAGCTGGGTTTTCGATAAGAGCAATGACGCCGTCAATAACTTCGCCTAGGTTGTGTGGTGGAATATTTGTTGCCATACCAACCGCAATACCGTCAGAACCGTTGACAAGAAGGTTAGGAAAACGAGCAGGCAAAACAACAGGCTGTTGCGTCGTGCCGTCGAAGTTTGGATAAAAATCGACTGTTTCCTTATCGATGTCGCGGAGCATCTCGTTCGCGATTTTCGAAAGTCTCGCTTCGGTGTACCTGTACGCCGCTGGTGGGTCGCCGTCAATACTACCGAAGTTACCTTGTCCGTCGACAAGTGGTTCATTGATAGAAAAGTCTTGCGCAAGTCTTACGAGTGCGTCATAAACAGACGAGTCTCCGTGTGGGTGAAATTTACCCAAAACATCACCAACAATACGCGCGCATTTCTTGAAAGGTTTATCATTTGTAAGCCCGATTTCGCCCATATCATACAAAATACGACGGTGAACAGGCTTTAAACCATCCCTAACATCTGGAATTGCACGCGAAACATTAACCGCCATTGCGTACGAAATGAAAGACTTTTTCATTTCTTCGTTTAGGTGCACCATAATGTACTTTGTGTTGTCGACAAAATCTTCTCTTTTTTCTTTTTCGTCTATGCTCATTTTTTTTCCTTTTTTATGCCTTTTTGGTTAATTTTTTGTTGTTTTATATCAAATTTTGTTGTTATTTGTCATTTTTTATATTTTTTTGTCAAAACTTGTTAGTTTTTGTCAAATTTTGTTACAAATTGTTGTTTTTATGTCGCAATTTGTCCTTTTATGTCAAAGATTGTTTATAAATGATAAAAGATATTATTTTATGTCAATTTTTGTTTTTTACATCAAATTTTAAATATTGTTTTGTGTCAAAATTTGTTGTTTTTTACTACTTTTTGTTAAGAATTGTTTTATTTTAGCGTTTTTTTAATTTTTTTTTTCAAAAATTGACTTGTTTTGTTGTTTTTTTATAACTAAATATCAAGGTCTTTAACAAGAGTTGCGTTTTCTTCAATAAACTTGCGTCTAAGCTCAGGATTGTCGCCCATAAGTGTATTGAAAATGTGGTCTGCTTCGACCGCGTCGTCAAGAGTAAATTTGACAAGTGTGCGGTGTTCTGGACTCATTGTTGTTTCCCAAAGTTGGTCTTTTGTCATCTCTCCTAAACCTTTGTAGCGTTGGATTGTGACATTTTTGTTGCCAAGGCGCTCTAAATCGTCGTTTAATTCGTCATCAGAATAGAAATATGCGACATCTTTTCCGCGCGTAACCTTATAAAGTGGTGGTTGAGCGGCGAAAACATGACCGTTTTCAATCAAAGGACGCATATAGCGGTAGAAGAAGGTCAAAAGCAAAATTCTAATGTGGCTTCCGTCGACATCGGCATCGGTCATACAAATAATCTTGTTGTAGCGGAGTTTGCTTTCATTAAATTCTTCGTTAATTCCGCATCCAAAAGCGGTAATCATTGATTTTATTTCTTCGTTTTCAAGAACGCGTGCAAGACGGGTCTTTTCGACATTCAAAATTTTACCCCTAAGTGGCAAAATCGCTTGGAAACGCCTGTCTCTGCCTTGTTTTGCCGTTCCGCCAGCACTGTCGCCTTCGACGATGTAAATTTCGCATTTTGACGAGTCACGGTTGGTGCAGTCGGCGAGTTTTCCTGGGAGTGTTGTACTCTCTAAAACGCTCTTTCTACGCGTCAACTCTCTTGCGTTGCGCGCCGCTTCTCTAGCACGTTGTGCAGTAATTGACTTTAAAATAAGTTGTTTTGCAATCTCAGGGTTTTCTTCCAAGTAGTCGCCAAATGACTCAGTGACGACCTTTTCGACAAGCCCGCGCATAAAGGAGTTGCCGAGTTTTGTCTTTGTTTGCCCTTCAAATTGTGGGTCTTGAAGTTTAACCGAAATAACCGCGGTCAAGCCTTCACGGCAATCTTCTCCGCTAAGTTTTTCGTTTGGTTTTAAAATTTTATTCTTTGTCGCGTAGTCAATAATAACCTTGCTAAGCGCGTTTTTAAAGCCGACAAGGTGAGTTCCGCCTTCTTCGGTGTTAATGTTGTTTGCGTAAGCGTTGATTGTTTCGCTATAACCGTCGTTGTATTGGAAACTTATCTCAACTTCGCTCGTTTTATTCACCGAATTAACATAAAATGGCTCTGGGAAGAAAGTTTGTCTGCCGTGGTTTAGGAAATCAACAAATTCGATAATTCCGCCCTTGTAATAGAATGTGTCGTTTCTTTCTCTGCCCGCACGCCTATCGGTGAGAGTGAGAGTAAGCCCCTTATTTAGGAACGCAATTTCCCTGAAACGAGCCTTTAAAGTGTCATAATTAAACTCCGTCGTCTCAAAAATTTGGTCGTCAGGCCTAAAAGTTATAGTTGTCCCGCGCGACAAGGTGTCGCCGTCTATTTTTAAAGGATAAAGTGGAATTCCGCGCTTATATTCTTGCACATAGTGGTTGCCGTTTTGGAAAACTTCGACCTTTAAATATTCCGAAAGCGCGTTAACGCAACTAAGTCCCACGCCGTGAAGTCCGCCCGAAATTTTGTATCCGCTTCCGCCGAACTTTCCGCCTGCGTGAAGTTTGGTCAAAACGACTTCGACCGCACTCTTATGCTCAGTTTTGTGAATACCCGTTGGAATACCACGCCCGTTGTCACTAACGGAAATTGAGCCGTCCTCGTAAATAACGACATTTATCTTGTCGCAATGCCCAGCAATCGCTTCGTCAATACTGTTGTCGACAATTTCGATAACAAGGTGGTGAAGCCCGCGCTCGTCGGTCGAGCCAATGTACATACCAGGACGCTTTCTAACAGGTTCAAGCCCGTCCAAAACTTGGATATCTTCTTCGGTGTATTTTGTGGTTTTCGTAAGTTCGTCCACTTCTTCGGTCAAATTTGTATCTTCTGCCATAATGTTTCCTTTTTATAGTAAATTTTACCGCGTTTTGCACTTTTCAAAATGTTAAAACAAAATTTTTTAATAAAGTAATTTCCTAAAATGATGCATGCAATTTTTTTAACCCATCCAGTTAAAGGGTCAAAAAAAAGTACTTTCTTTATCCCCAAAAAAGTCTGACATTTTGTCAAAAATTATTAAAATTTTGGTAACATATTTTTACACGCAAAAAACGCAATTTTTGCCCCATATAATATATATAATTATATAGTATATATAATATAACATATATATATGTAGATTTCAACCATTTTGCACAACTTTTTTTGTCAATTTAAAAAAAGTTTTTTTATCCTAAAATTTTACAAATTTTATCATAAAAAATTATTCTTCTCCCGCCTTAGTTTTTCCAAAAAAAATCATCTTT